>CAIKNB010000001.1 GCA_903828685.1 Candidatus Uhrbacteria bacterium
CCCAGCGCTTCCAGCGTGCCGGTCAGTACCCACGTGGTGTCTGATAATTTTCCGTGTTCCATGTTCCGTATTCTGTGTTTTACTTCGACTTGCTTGAGCAGATTATCCACGCGATGCACTTCGCGCGCAGTCTTGAAGAATTCCACGATGGAATCCGCCACGATTTCACCCACGCCTTCCACGTTCATCAAATCTTCTTTCGATGCTTCGCGGAATTTGTCGAATGAACCAAACGCCACAGCTAAATCACGCGCCGTCTCTTCGCCCACATGTCGGATGCCTAAACCGTTGATGAATCTTTCCAACGTGATGGTTCTGTGCGCCTGAATTTCTGTGTAAAGTTTTTCTGATGAGACTTCGGCAAAGCCTTCGAGCGTCATCAAATCCTCGGGCTTAAAATCATAGATGTCGGCCGGTTCGCGCGCTAAGCCGGTCTGCAGCAGTTGTTCCGCGATTTTGTCGCCCAAACCGCGGATATCCATAGCGCTGCGCCCCACAAAATGCAGCAGGCGCTGGAACTCTTGCGCGTAGCATTGCGGATTGGAACAGACCGTCGCGACCTCACCCTCTTTGCGTTTGACTGGCGAGCCGCAAATCGGACAAAGCTTTGGCATGTGGAAAGCTTTTTCTTTTCCCGTGCGCAGCTTAGGCAGGACTTTGATGATCTTCGGTATCACATCGCCGGCTTTTTCCACGATGACCGTATCGCCTACCTTTAGTCCAAGACGTTGGATTTCGTCTTCATTATGCAACGACGCATGCGTGACCGTGGTGCCAGCCAGATGCACCGGATCCATCACCGCCACCGGAGTCAACGCACCCGTGCGGCCAACCGATACGGTGATGTCGCGCACGATTGTCGTGCCTTGTTCGGCTGGATATTTCCACGCCAAGATGGCACGCGGCGTCTTGCCTACCACGCCGAGTGATTGGAAGAGCTTGTCGTCATTGACGTTGACCACGATGCCGTCAATCCAATAATCCAACTTAGCGCGCAGCTTCGCGATGTGCTGCGAAAACTCCGCAACTTCTTGCAGGTCGCTACAATGTTTGAAGTTCGGATTCGTTGGCACACCTAACAAATTTATCATCTCATGCGTCTGCTCGTGCGTGGTGGTGCCGAAATCGCCGATCATGGCGTAACCAAAAAATGAAAGATGGCGTTCGTCCGCGATCTTGGCATCCAACTGGCGGATGGAACCAGCGGCTGCGTTGCGCGGATTGGCGAGTTCGGCCTCGCCTCGTTTCTTCAGAGCTTTATTCAGTTTCTCGAGCTGGCTCTTGGTCATAAATGCTTCGCCGCGCACTTCGATGCGACCGGTGTGCGAAGTCAAAACCCTTTTGACTTTAAGCGCATCGCATTTGCCGTGGTGCTTTTTCAGAAATTTTTCGATCTCATGTTCGCTTGGCCCGCGCAGCTTGAGCGGAATGGCCTCGATGGTCTTGAGATTCTGCGTCACGTCTTCGCCGATGGTGCCGTCGCCGCGCGTGGAGCCTTGGACGAAGTCGCCGTCTTGATAGATCAAAGACACGGCCAAGCCATCCATCTTAAGCTCGGCGTAGAAATCGAAATGCGCTTGTGGACGTAATTTTTTCATGCGCTCCAGCCACTTTTGCGTTTCTTCAAACGAAAAAGCGTCTTCAATCGAGAGCATGCGCGCGGCATGCGTGACTTTCTTGAAGCCGGGCAGCGCCTCCCCTGCCACACGCTGGGTCGGCGAATCGGACGTTATCAAATCAGGATAAAGCTGCTCCAAGCGGTAAAGCTCATGCTTGAGGTCGTCCAAAGCCGCCTCGGAAATCTCCAGGCTATTCAGTACGTGATATTGGTAGCGGTATTTGTCTATTTCCAGGCGCAGTTTCTTAATGCGCACTTCGGCGTCGGCTTTGGTCATGCAGTGAGTTTAGATGAAATGACTGGCGTTGACAAAGCTCTACGGCGGGCAAGAGGGCGAGCCCGTGCCTTTGAGCAGCTGGCACTCGCTGAAGATGACATAGCCGAACACGCCGGAGAGAACGTCCAGCTTAGGCATGGTAACGGCTATTTTTTGCGTGGCTTTGAGATATGTCCCTTCTGCCGACAGCGTCAGATCTCCGGGATAAGTAACCGGGGCATTTGATGGATTAAGGAAGGTGGCCTTTAAACTGCGGGCCGAACAGTCATACGATCTGATGCGTATGCGGTAGAGCTTGTTAGGATCGAGCGGCACGGTCATGGAGCCTGTATTGTTCTTGGGCAAGATAAAAAAATCGTTGTCGCTGGGGAATTGCGGCACGCCGCCTACGATAGTCCAATACGCGTAGCCGACTTCCACGCGCGCCGGAGTGGCGCCGCATGACGGATCATTGGTCCAAATCAAGTTCATGGTATTGATATTGAAAGTCCTGGTCATGTCGTCCGGATTGAACAGGTCTAGCACAGCAAAACTGCTGGTGGCGATGGTGTCGAAAGTTTTTGAGGTGGGCAATTCCAATGCGCCGGTCGAAACCCATCTGCCGCCGTTGAAGTATGGTGCACTTAGACCGTTGACGTAATCCGAAGATTGGTTGTCTTTACGCACTTCGTACAGCTGCCGCTCCACGCCTGAATCCGCCATATAATACGCTGTTACGCTCTGGTCCGTACTCTGCGACTGGCGCGATCCTTCCAGCACCACGATGCCGATACCAATGCCGGCCATCAGGATAATGAGCATCATGATCAATGACAGAGGAAGTATGTTGCCTGCGGCTTTGGTCTTTTCCATAGCTACCTTTGGTAAAGCCGCGAAGAGACCGTGGTCTGCGCATGCAGCGCGGTACGGTCCTGCGGATTATCCGCCATATATTGCAAGCCGATGTTCAGCGTGACCACGGGCTGTTGGTTGACGCCGGATGTGGTGAACGGACTCTCGGACGGCAAGACGTAGACGTCAAAATTGGTCACGTTGACGCGGTGCGAGGTCAGCACATTCCACGTGGCGCCGCCGTCCGTGCTCAACATCAGGCAACGCCCGGTAGGACCAAGCATCGGATCATTGCAGGTCGCGCTATCTTTGATCGTGATCTCGATGGTCCCGCCCGACGGCATGTCCAAAAGCAGGTCGTTGGACTTTGCCGGCAGAGGCGCGGAAGAATAATCGATATAGTTGCTGCGCGCCGCGCGTACCATAAGTTCGGTGGCAAAACGCATATCCTGGTTCATGACCGCCATGTTTGAGACTTTGCGCTGCAGCCGCGTGATATGCATGAAGATGTCGGAGAGGATGGCCGAGGCAATGGAAAAAATCAGCACCACGATGAGCATCTCGATGAGCGTGAACCCGGGACGCGTATGCTTAGCGCCAGTCATACAGATCGTCGTACATTATCGTATCTTTTTTTATTGCGCCCTGTACCCAACGTACCCGTGATTCCACGCGGATCCCGATCTTGCTCAGCCCCGAATCTTCGCAGGCAGAAGTGGAAGATACGGTAGTGTAATCGCTGCAGATGGGATGGAAATACATGATCCGCGAAAAGGTGGATGTTGCGCCCGTGACGCCAGAGTTGAAATTTTCATAAAAATTGGCGTTTGTCAGGCTGTTGGAGATCATTACCGCTGCTTTGGGACTTGAAATGTCGGTAGCAGTAAAATCGAAGGACGGCGCATCCGTACCGTTCCACACCGGTGTGGCGCGATATTCGTTGCCGCTATGCAGTCCCGTATCGAATACATTGCCGGCCAGCCAGTTGCTGTCGCGCATGTTCTTGGCCAGTTCCAAACCCTCGCGCGCCAAATTCACGGCTTGGACTTCGCTCTGGTCGCGCTGCGCCAAAGCAAGATTGGAAAAAACCAGCGTGGTCGCAGCCAAAAGCCCGATGCCGATCACCGCGATGGCAAAGATCATCTCAATCATAGTCTGTCCCTTGGCTGGACGCATAGCGTGTTTAATCGATGGAAATCCTGCCTGTAATAGTATTCAACGAAACCGAGGCTGTCTTGAGCGAGACCTTGTGCTGCAGCGTAATGGTGATGGTCGTCAGGTTGGTGCAGCCTGCGGGGCAAGCGTCTATCAGCATGTTGCCGTTCTGCCGCTGGAACGCCACATCCAAGGCGCTCATATCCGCGGTTCCCAACTTGCTGATTTTGACGTTGGACGCGCCAGCCGTGGCCAAGCTGCGCGTAAAAAAAACTTCGCCCGGATCGACTTCGCGCCAATCCGTGGTACCCGGATCGTATTTGGCGTAAAAGTCATAGCCGGATCCAGCCTTGGTCAGATGCACGCCCACGCCGGCTGGCGGCACAGCCGTGCAGACCACGGGCGTTTGGCACAATGCCGTGGAATTCTCGCATACGATATTTTTTGCCGTGGGAGTCGAGGTGTCCTCGCAGAATTTTACGTTCTGCGCGGTCAAGGCGCGCGATTGCACGTTGCGCAAATCGCTCGCCACTACGCGCACCGCCGTATTAAGTTCGTCGTTCATGCGCCCCTGACGCAAGCTGTAAAACGCGGCCACCGAAATGATGCCCACGATCGCGATACTGATCATTACTTCACTCAAAGTGAAGCCGCTGTAATCAGCTGAACGCATAATGGAACCAGTTAAGGATCCATGGCCCGAGCCAGATGGCGCAAAATGTTCCGGCGGCCAACAGCGGCGCAAAAGCCAGACGCGAGCGGCGTTTGAATTTGCCCGTGACAAGTCCGATGAGCGCCACGCAGCTGCCCAGGATATACGCCAGATACACGGCCGCTAAAGCCAGCGGCCAACCCAGCACCGCGCCCATCATGAGTCCAAACCAGAAATCGCCCAAACCCAACCAGGTGCCGCGCGACAAAACGACCTGCAAGCCAAAGAATGCGCCGCAGAATAACATGCCGCAGGCGAGCGCCACGGCTCTCTGGCCCAAAGTTTCCAGTCCGAGAGTCCCGTAGCCCAGCAAGTTGTAGACGAGTCCGAAGATGCCCATGCCCCACAGGTATTCGACAGGTAATTCCTGCCAGCGCAGATCCATGACCACGGGCACGAGCAAGCCGACCGTAACCACGAACTCGAACCAGAACACGGGCTGCATGAATGGATCCCAGCGCAGCGCCGCGATGATGCCTAGGAGCGTGGCTGCGACTTCAACCAAAAAATATTGGATATGGATGCCCTTACCGCAATAAGCGCAACGCCCTTTGAGCATGACCCAGGAAAAAACCGGGATCAGGTGCCGCGGCTTGATGGGCTTGCGGCAGGCCGGACAGTTTGAGCGTCCGGTAAGCGGCGTGTCAGCATGCCAGCGGATGATGAGAACATTGGAGAACGAGCCCAAAGCGCCGCCAAATATGGCGGCCAGGATGGTGATCAAAACGCGTTCGAGTATCATTTTTCCGCATCTTCCTTATCCACGCCGCCGGCATGGGCATAGTAAGTGCCGGCTACGCCGTACGCCGTGGCCCGTTCAGTCGTGAAACGCAGCGAATATCCGGCAGTTGAACCGTGATAGCGATAATATTCTCCGGCATTGGGGCCGACCGGCGAAGCTTGCAGAAAGATGGGCTGGGTCGCCTGCTGGCTGACCGTAAAGCCGTTGGCCGCCAACAAATCAGCGCCCGCGCCGCTCTTACCCAAATCCACAGGGTTGCTGGCCGGATATGAGGCTTCCTGCAGCCAATACTGCGAGAGTGCGGCGCGCAATACGCTGACATCCGATACGCGCTTGGCGTCGCGGCTCATGGCTCGCGTGATATTGAGGGAATAGATGGCCACGGCTGCCAGGATGCCGACTACCACAATGACCACCAGCAGCTCCAAAATCGTGAAACCATTAGCTTTTTGTATGCGCATAGATTTAGAGCAAGTATAGCGCATCCGCGGGTTTTGGTTAACAAAACGTCCCGGTATTCACCGGGACGTTAATTGTTGATTATTAATCTACAGATTAGTTAACTAAGCCGTTCTCGTTAGCCGTATGAATGACGCCCGCGTTCAAACCTGAGATGGCATTGCCCTCAGATGCGAACCCGATAACGTAATTGATTATAGCCGGATCAGTTGAGGCGCCTTTCGCTATCATATAATCACAACCATTCGGACTTACAACGGTTGAAGGGACAGTTGCACAAACGCCCGTGATGCTGGTAAATGAAGGGTCTTTCAGATTAGTCAAATTAATGAAGCCAGTTACGGCCGACCCACTGCAATCAGTGGCGTTATTAATGGAGACTGAAGAGAGTCTTACGGGCGTGGTAGTTAGTACTGCGCCTCCAGAGCAAAGTGTGTTACTTGTATTGTCTTGATATGCAGCAGCAAAAGCACTGACGACTGCCCGGACATCAGCCACGCGCTTCGCATCGCGAGCCTTAGTACGTGCGCTGCCGAAAGCTACCACTGCCAAAGTGGCGAGCAAACCGATGATGGCGATGACCACCAAAAGTTCAATAAGCGTAAAACCTTTCTTGTTCTGCATAGGTTTATGATTCAAATGACCGAAAACGGTCTTGAATAATGTTTAATGCGCGAATTATAGCATGGAAACTGTGACTTGCCTAAACTTATCCACAAGACAAAAATACACACTCTTCTTCACATGGCGCTGGAGAGTTGGTACATGGGCAAAAGAATAGCTGAGACCATGACGCCCACAC
>CAIKNB010000002.1 GCA_903828685.1 Candidatus Uhrbacteria bacterium
ATGACCGCCAAGAACCCAGCTCACCATCCCGCCGGAGCGCGGCTTTCCATTTATGCTGGTGGCCGAGAGCAAGTGGGGCTACAAGTGGATCAAGTGGATAGACAAGATAGAATTCTCCAGCAGTTCCACCTACCAAGGTTATTGGGAATCGCGCGGCTATTCCAACTCCGGCGATCTGAACAAGCCATTTTAGAAAAGCGATAAAAAATAACACCTCGCTTTTTCATGGCGAGGTGTATAGAGACGCAGTGGCTGCTTGCCTACTGCGCGATATAGATGAATGTCGGAGGATTGCCCTCACGCTCGCACACGATGCCGTGCGCTTTGTGCCCGGCATAGTCCAAGCCCGTGACCTTGAACGCACCGATCGTCTTGGGCCCGCTAAATTTGGAGCAAGCCTTGTCCCTTTCGGCTTGATCAGCGATGCGCGCATCAATGTTGATATCGCTCAAGCCCACTCCGCGCGCCGCGTAATTCACGCTGCGGGTTTCTTGGTCCGAGAAGCGGAGGATGCAATAGAGGTAGCCGATGAGCAGGGGAAGACCCACCAGGGCTGACATTATCTTGAGGATGAGACCGCGTGTAGTCGGGCTAGACGGTTCTTGGTCCTGTTCGTCTGTCTGTACGGTTTCCGGTTCATCCGGAGGGTATGAATGCGTGGCCCAGTCGTTCATGGCGTTTCTCCGGCGTGTGTCGCGTGTAGCGTTTGTTTAGAAAGTGCGGTTGCTACGGTCAAGTTAGCATCGCAAGCCGATTTGTCAAGCACTCGAGACAAGGCCGCGCGTTTCCGCTATGCTGGCGGTGTAACTCATCAAAATATTTCTTATGCACATCTCGCGCCTTAAACGAATCGGCTTATGTGCCGCTATCCTGTTTTCAGCAACCGCGCTTTTAGGTTGTACGAAGACCAACGACCGTCTGCTGAATGCCATGCTCAATAACCAAGCCAAAGAAAATTATTACATCTGGATAGGGGATGGCTCTTTGCCCCAAGGTCATTCCGCAATCTTGCCCGGTGGTTTTGTCCCGGAGCAAATAGGATTTACGACGAAAAAAGAAGATTGTGAGGACGCTAAGGAATATTTGGAAGATCATATCAAACTTCATGCCAGTAAGGACGGCAAAGACGTAAAAAGCCAGACCATCGATTTAAGCTCCGAATATCAACCAGGCAAGACCATGTATATCCGATGGGATGGCGCGAATTTTAAAGTCGATTACTAGATCCATCGGTTGACTTGCGCAAAAATTTATGGTACTAGGATTCTACCGTTAAGGCGGTAGAGCCCTTTAAAATCTAAGCCCAGGAGAAGCTCAATGCACAAGTTGCCTCAATCAACGCTTGGTCGACTGCACCAGCTGTTACGACTTACGCATCGCGGTACGTATTTTCCGGTCTGCGACCAGCTGCTCGCCGATCTCGTCCGCGCTTTGCCGCCCGAAGAGGTCCGTGCCGTAAACCTGATTGCTCCCGCGCTGGAGCTCATGGTCGTGATCATGGCCGTGGACAAACGCTTGAGCGAAGATGAGCGCGCCGTGATCCATCGCGCCATGCGTGAACTCACCGGCGGCTATGTGCGCAGCGCCGCCATCAATCGGCTGACCGAACTCTACACGCGTCTGTTGTTGGAGCAGGGCTGCACTGCGCGCATCGCGCATGCGGCCGAGCTGCTCAGGTACGTGGACGACGCGCAGGTAGCCAGCCCCGACAGCGAGGTAGCCTTTACGCTCGCCGCAGCCGTCATCTTTGCCGATGGCTCCGTGCATCCTGACGAACAGTTGATGCTAGAAGTGTTCGTCAAACTCGCCAACATGCCGAGCGAAACCGTTGACCGGCTTTTGCGCCAGCTGCGCCAGGAGCTTAGCCAGGATCCGGCGTGGAAACCCGTAGCATTGGAGGTGGCCACATGAGTGCGAACAGCCACGAGCATCAAGACCCGACGCTGCAGAGCGCGGCGCGGGCCGATGAATTGCCGACCGGGCACACTCTCGTCATGCCGCATCACACGGTCGATATCGTGGAGCCCGTGTCGCAGAACCTGTTCTGCTCCGGGCGTGCGGCGCAATGCCGCTCGACACCGGGCGTGCAGGCTAAGACGCTGCTCGGCGTGTTTCCGCGTCAGGCCTTTGTGCCGTCGCGCGAACCTACGCGCATCGGTCTGTCCGACAGACCTGCTCCGCCGCTGCCGACGCCTGTCTTATCCAAACCGGCACGCGACGCGTCCGCAGCGGCGTCGGATTATGTCATGCGCCAGGCGCATCAGGCTTTTTCCCGCACGCTCGACTTTTTGCGCGAGCTTGCGCTTCGCATGCCGGATGGACCAAAGACGATACTCGAAAAGTATCTTGAGGATATGCCTGGGCCGCCGGTGCACTTGCCGAGCGAAAGCGCGGTGCAGCGGTTCGAGATCTTTGCGCAGAGCCTGGGTTACCGCGGTCCGGTGCTGTGGTATTTGCCGCATAACCTGACCGTGGAACAGCTCGCGTTAGGCGGCGTGTTGGATCCGGAGTGGTGGCTGAACGAACCTAACTACCTCAAAGGCTTGCCGACCATTGCACCGTACGCGCCGCCCGAGGTAGTGGGTCTGGAATGGATTGAGACTGGCTTTTGGGCCCTAGCCATCCCGGGCATCATGCCGGGCACAGCGCGCCGTACTTTTACGCAACAGCAGACGCTGCTGGCCGAGATTTCGCGCACCGTGGGCCTGGCCGTCAACCATCACCACATCGACCATCGCGAGAGCATGCAGGCCTTTGTCATGGCGGCGCCAGAAACAGCGATTTTCTTCGCACTGGCGCGCTTTGCTGATGCGCTCCTGACCGACATGCCGTTCTCCGTGCGTACGGCGCAGAACCTTTGGACGTATCAGCCCGAAGTTGATCCGCGCTCGAGCATCTTGCCGGGCGAAGTTTGGTCCTCGCCCGTGCCCAGCCTCTACGAGAAGCTCCATGTGTGCGTGGGCGTGTCTGGCAAGAATCGGCTCACGCTGCATGACCGCGGCGACGAAGCCGAGATGCTGGATTTGGGGCTTTGTCCTTTCTTTGTTCCTTTCATCTACTGATGACTTGCAGCGTCCCTCGGGGCGCTGCTTTTTTATTGCCCGGTGGCATCGCGGATGGCATACTTCAGCGGCATATGGAACTACCTAAAATAGTTTTACCCCGCGATGAGGGGCCGCAGAAAGATCCGGTGGAATGGTGGTATTGGAACGGCCATCTCAAAAGCCGCGACAAGCAGGAATATTCCTACATGCTGGCTTTGTTCAAGGGCGGCATCTTTGGTATCAAAGATATTTTTTTCGCGCATTGGCAAATATCAGACCTCAAGCGCAAGACTTTCGAATCGTTTTATCAGGTTTTTTGGTACGGCTTGGATCGCGGCAGCTTCGCCAAGCGCAAACTCAATGCCAAATCCGGAAAAACATTCGCCATCAAAAAAATCGGACGCAACGGCTTCCGTCTGGCCACGCCTGAATTCGACCTCAAACTCCAAGCGCAAAAGCCTCCGCTCCTGGCTGGCGGCACCGGGTTTGTGGATCTGAAAGAAACTTCGACCACGTATTATTCTCTGCCGCGGCTCAAGACGCGCGGCAAACTGCGCGTGAACGGGCAACGCGTGCCGGTGGAAGGTCTGTCTTGGATGGACCATCAGTGGAGTCCGCTAAGTTTTAATGTGGAGCAGGCCTGGACGTGGTTCTGTTTTCAGTTCGACGACGGCACGGATCTGATGTGTTTTGAACACGGCCGCAAAAACAGGACGCGTTTAGCCACGATTTCATGGCCGGACGGGTCGCTGCAGGTCTTCCGCGACGTGAAATTCATCAAGCAGGGTAAAGCCTGGAAGAGTCCGGTGTCCGGCGCCGCTTATCCCGAGGCTTGGAAGATCGTGATTCCGTCAGGACGTATCTCGTTGAGTTGCCGCGCCCAAGTGCCGGAACAGGAAATGATCCACGGACCTTTCCGCTATTGGGAAGGCTCGGTACGCGTCACAGGCAAGATCGGCAAGCGCCAAGTCTCGGGGCAAGGATTCATGGAACTCAACGGCGTTCCCGGCAAGACTTTTGCCGAGCTGCTCGCCACTGCGGTCAAGCGGCGCCTCAAAACAGGCGATTGATTTTTTCGGCCAGCGAAAAATCACTGCGTGACAAGCTTGGTCCGGCTGCGTCCAATTTTACTTCTACGATGTGTTCGCGCAGATTAAGGTCGGGGAAAATTTTTTGTTCCAGGGCCAGGCGGCCGATCTCATTGAAGAATTCCAAGGCTGCATTAAAGCTGCCCAGGTCAAAACGTTTGGTCAGGCTGATATTCTCCGAGGACAACATCCAATCTCCGGAATCTTTGGCCAGTTTTTCGGTTTCTTGGCGCGACAAGGCGGGCATAGCGATATATAGTGTAGCAGACCGTTAAATGCTATGCTTTAAGGCGTAAGCAGTCAGAGCTAATTTTTAGCGTAGATTTATGGCTTTTTGGCTTATTAAAGCTGAACCGTCGGATTAC
>CAIKNB010000003.1 GCA_903828685.1 Candidatus Uhrbacteria bacterium
CCCATTCGTTGTCGTACCAAGCCAAAACTTTGACCATGTCACCGTCCACTACTTGCGTGAACGGCAGGTCCACGATGCAGGATGCCGGGTTACCCACGAAATCTGTCGAGACCAGCTCCTCTTCCGTGACTTCCAACACGCCCTTCCAGCGCGCCAGCTTGGAGGCTTTCTTGAGCTCGGCGTTGATTTCTTCCTTGGTCGTCTTGCGCTTGAGCAGGAACGTAAAATCCGAAACCGAAACGCACGGCGAGGGCACGCGGATGGAGATGCCGTCGAACAAGCCCTTGAGTTCGGGGATGACTTCGGTCGTGGCAATGGCTGCGCCGGTCGTGGTAGGTATGATGTTCTGCCCGGCTGCACGCGCGCGCCGCAAATCCTTGTGCGGACCATCCTGCAACACTTGGTCAGCGGTGTAGGAATGGATGGTGGTCATCATAGCTTTCTTCACGCCAAAAACTTGATGCATGATGGCAGCCACGGGCGCGATGCAGTTGGTGGTGCAGCTCGCGTTATTGATGACTTTAGACTTGCTCCCTACGCCTTTCTCGTTCACGCCGATGACATGCGTGGGCACATTGCCGCCTTTGGCCGGAGCCGAAATAATCACGCGCTTGGCGCCAGCTGTCAGATGCTGGCTCGCACCCTTCTCATCCGTGAAACGTCCCGTGCATTCCAGCACCACGTCGACTTTGAGCTCTTTCCACGGCAATTTGGTCGGATCCTTTTCCGCCACCACCGGGATCTTTTTGCCGTCCACGATGATATTCTTGGCATCATACGAGACCTTCTTGTCCCAGGTGCGGTAAGTGGAATCATGCTTGAGCAAATGAGCCAGGGTCTTAGAATCTGTCAGGTCATTGACGGCTACGACGTTAAAACCCGGCTTGTCGAAACCTGCTTTGAAGGTATTGCGGCCGATGCGGCCGAAACCATTGATGGCGATATTAGGCATATTTTGTGGATATGATACGTCGTGCGCACAAAAACCAAAAGCCCCCGGTGTCCACCGGGGGCTTGCATGTTCCGATATTTTATCGTCAGAAGTATATCTGCACGGTGCGCGTTTCCTTGGTCGGTTCGGGCTGACCGCTCTTGGTCACCAACACGTCGTATTGGATGGTCTGGCTGTCCACCCAGCGCACGCTCAGCTGCTGCGAGGAGAGCTCTGCGCCTGACGATTCGGTCTTGGAGTTGAAGATCACCACGTGCCTCACCTTTTTATCCGACAAGGTCTCGACGCCGACTCCCAGTTTACCTTTGGTCGTGTCGTCATAACCCGCGTACTTGGTGCCGTCGGGCGACAACGCGCCGCGGTTAAGCAAGCTGCTCGGACTGGTGTTGGAGGTGGCAGGCAAAGTAGCGGCCGGGATGAGCGGATTGGGCGTGGGTATGGTCGCGGGAGGATTGAGCTTGGTCATTTGGTCCTGAAGGTTGATCACGCTGAGCTGGGTCTTGACCAGGCTTTGGTTAACCAAAGCCAAATCCTGTTCCAGCGTGGTCATCTTGGAGTAGAAACCGAGAAGTAGCATGGCGAAACCAAGCGTAAGGAAGAGGAACAAAAGCCAAAAAATAGTGACGGCTGAACTGTGGTACGCGATGGCGTGAGTCCAGTCTTTGTACGTCGCTGCCGGAATTTGGCGCTGACGCAATGTGCGGGTAGGCATAGGTGCGAAAATAAAAATAGATAAATGAACAGTTGCCGCCATTATAGCACATTCATTTTCCGGCTCCTAGCTTCTAGCTACTGGTTCCTAGCTCCATTTTTTTCTTCCGCCACTCTGCGATTTTCTTATGGTCGCCACCTAACAAGACTGGCGGCACTTTCCAACCAAGATATTTTTCCGGCCGCGTATACTGCGGATATTCTCGGGTTTTTCCATCGGACCAGGATTCTTCGTCCAACGAAGCTTGTTTGCCGAGGACGCCGGCACGCAGCCGCACCACGGCATCCAGCATCACGAGTGCGGGCAATTCTCCTCCGGTCAGGACGTACTGGCCGATAGAGAGCTCTTCATCCGCGAGTTTGCTCGCCACTCGCTCATCCACGCCTTCGTATCTGCCGCATAAAAAGACCAAACGATCGTATTTGGATAAACGCTTGGAATCAGCTTGCGTGAAGATCTTGCCTTTGGCGCTGGTCAGGATGACGCGCGTCTTCTTGCCTCTGAGTTTGAAGGACTTCAAAGCTTCATGAAACGGTTCCACCTTCATGACCATGCCCGGTCCCCCGCCGTACGGTTTGTCGTCCACGGTCTTGCGCGAATCATGCGTCCACTTGCGTAACTGGTGGACCTTCACCTCAAGCAGTTTGGCTTTTTGCGCGCGTCCCAAAATCGAAGTCTCCAAATAAGTCGGAAAAACTTCGGGAAAGATGGTCACGATATCGGCGCGCAGCGCTTTGGTCTTTTTCATGGCTTATTGATAGCACGAATTAGAAATTAAATGTAGGGGCGCAATTCATTGCGCCCGGGCGTGATAAATCACGCTCCTACGATTGACATGGTCCGATCATCCGATTAAAGTTGCTGCATGCTAGCACCTTCAGATATCCAAGAAAGAGAAGTCTTGTGTTCCATCACCACAATGGCCGCACCCGATGATCTGCCCCTGGACTGGCGCCAAGCCATCGACGAAACGGCCGAGCTCGGCTTGCGCCGTTTTTCCGTGTTCCTGACCGGGTTGGATGCGGCTGCGCGCCAGGAATGCTACGCGCTCTTGCGCAAGCGGCGCATGACGCACGATTTCGTCCTGCCGTTCGTGCACGCCAGGTCGGACATGCAGCCTGACGAGTACCGCATGTTCATGGCAGAGTTCGGCACCGAGCGCTTCAATCTGCATCCAGTGGAAAAAAATCCACTGCCGCCCGGCGGTTTGCCCGAAGATCTACGCCAGATAATCTATATCGAAAACGTAGGTCGGCTAAAGGAAGAGCAGCTCGCCGACTTTGCCGGAATCTGCCTGGACATCTCGCATCTCGAAATCACGCGGCGCAATTTTCCGGACTACTTTCCCACGCTCTGCGCCCTGGTGGAGAAGTACCATGTCGGCGCCAATCATGTGAGCGCATACGCGACCGAAGAAATACAGGGCAAACGCGACGACAAACATCGCTACTCTTCCCTGGATGAATTCGACTACCTCAAACGCTACCCGCTGGACTACTTCGGCAAATACGTAGCCATCGAGCTGACCAACCCGTTGCCGCAGCAACTCTTGGTCAAACGTCTACTCGACAAGTGGCTGGGACTCGTCTGACTCCAAAACCCCGACGCGTTGCGCCGGGGTTTGTCTTTTTTGGTGCTCAATCAGCCGGCACGTTCAGGTTAGAAGGATTGATGGTATTGATCTTGGCTTTAAGGTTGTCCAAATCCTGTCTGGTCACTTCGGTCTGGACGCTGGGTGCCGGAGCCGAACTGGACGCTTCAGCTGCCGTACTGGTGGCGGCCGCAGTCGAAGTCGAGGTTGCGGTCGAAACCGGCGGGTTCAAAGTCGTCGGCTGGCTGGACGGCGTGGGCGTCAAAACCGACTTGGCGCAACCCGCGCCCAGAATCGCCATCACACCGATGATCCACAGCGACTTTTTCATAGGATTATTGTTTGGGATAAATCAGGTTGAACGCCGCGGCCATCTGGGACTGCGCGTTGATCAGATGCTCCTTGGCTTGCATGAGGTAGCTGTTGCCCTGGTTAAACATGACGACCGGCTCTCCGGGGATGACCACTTGTCTGTAGGATTCGTCGGCCTGACGCATCTCGTTCCGGGCTGCCGCAAGTTCGGATTTTGCGTTGTCCAACTTTCCTCTGCTGGATGAGCTATTGCCTGCCCTCAACGCCGCCGCGCGCAGACGGACTTCGTAGTTGTCTGCCGTATCCAACATCTTGTCGCCCACCGCCACCCACATGGCACCGCTGTTGCGCGCCACGTCCACGGTCAGGTTGAGATAATTGCCGACGAGCTTGACCCAGACGTCTATGCCTTCGGGCACGGTCTTGAATGCCGCCACTTGGTCGCGTAGCTCGCTGATCTTACCCATGCTCCGGTTCACGTCGCCGTCGATGCTCTTGCGGATGCTGGCCGGCACATCGGGATTCTGCTGGGCTTCCAGATCACGCCAAGTGAGCCAGGTCTGCGCCTCGTCCAGCCAAGCATTGAGCAGCGACTTGGCCGCCGTGACCACGATCCGGTCGTTCTCCGGCGTCTTGTTTTGCCTGTCTTGCAGCGTGGCAGCGCCATAGGTGGCCTCAGCTTGCATACGCCTGCCGCGCGCCTCTGCCCAATCCTTCCACGCCTGGCTGCTGCTCACGGCGCGTACGCAAAATGCCGAGCTCACAAAAAGCGCTAACACGGCTACGGCATATGCGGTTTTCTTCATATTTCCGGCGGTTATCCGCTGCTCTGGGCATGATAGCATCAAAACCCGTGAATTTGACAATACTCCCGCAGCCTAACCAAAAACCCGCGGTTGCGGGTTTTGTGGAGTTTGGTTCTAGATTATATGCCCAAGTCTTCCAGGTCCTTGTCTGTCACCAGACCGGCCTCACCATGCGTTTGAGCTTGCGCGGGCTGGGCGGCTCCGCGGCGTTCCTGGTGTTCGCGGCGCATCTCCTCCGGTTCGAAAATCTTGAGGTTGACGCGGGCGTTCTCCTTGGCTCCTACGATCTTGAGCAGGATGCGCAAAGCACGCGCTGTCTGACCCGAGCGGCCGATGACGTAACCCATGTCCTCCTGGTTCACGTGGAGGGTGATGAGTACGCCCCGTTCGTCTACGGTGCGGTCCGTTTTGACGTCCTCCGGGTGATTCACCAGGGACTTCACTACGAACTCAATAAACTGCTGGTCGCGAAATGTTTCTGCCATATCGACGAATTATTCCTCCGCCTGTGGCGGAGAAGAATTAAGTTTTCAAGCGAGACACGGCTAACCGTTCTCGACGGATAAGGTATCAGCTTGGGGCGCAAAAATCAAGGTCCGTAAGCCGAAATGACCAAAAACAGGCTTATGCAGCCTGTTTTTTCTTGGCGATCTTTTCTTTGCGCTTGACGCTCAATTTGACCTTGAGCTTCTTTTTGCCTTCCACGATCTTCTGATCCACGAACAGGTTCCATACCGTGTCCGAGGTCTGGGCGCCCTTGGCCAGCCAGTACTTGATGCGATCGACTTTGAACTCGACGGTCGCCGGATTGGTGCGCGGGTTGAAGAGTCCGAGGTTCTCCAGATAGTCTCCCCAGGGATCCTTGGTCTTCTCCGACACGATCAGGCGGTAGGAAGGCTGCTTCTTTTTGCCTACGCGCGATAAACGGATAGTCAACATGTTTTGAGAATAATGGATTTAACGGCAGGCTTATGACTCCTGCACGATTTGAGCACGGACGGCCGCCCTTTAACCAGGGAGCGGATGTGCGCACAAAGTACATCTATAAGCGTTTTCTGTCAACGGCCGGCTGCATGGCTTGACACTGGCGGCTTTTTGGACTAAGCTCATCATTCGTTCCTTATTTCCTTGCGTCTCAACCCAGCAGAAAGGACAGTCATGCCTAGAGCGAAAGAAATACGTCAACGTTTTCCGGTTGCGCCTCCCCAGCCGACTTGCGGCACCAGATACCGCAAATGGCTGGAAAGCCAAGTTGAGCTATTCAAGATGACCCTAAACGGCGTCGCTGATGCCGTCATGGTCACTATGCCATCAGGCGAGATGACCGGACTTAATCCGGCAGCAGAGAAGCTCATCGGCAAAACCGATGCTGAGCTCGCTAACGTCAACCTGCTGCAATGTTTCCGTATGGTCGACGGCGAGTGCCTAGGTTCGCAAATACTTGAGCTGATACATACACGGAACGAATTGCATTACGAACCGGCTTACTTGCGTCACGCCTCGGGCGAGCTTATCCCCGTGGACCTGCACGTCGCTGCTCTGAAGATCGACGGCGTGATCGTACGCATCGCCGCCACCTGCCGCGATTTGCGCCGCGAGTCGGAACATCAACGCGAACTGGAACGCCAAGCCAAAACCGACCGGCTCACCGGCTGTTACAATCGCTGGTGGCTGGACGAGGAATATCCCAAGCTCGAAACGCAAGCTCGGAAGAGCGGGGAATATCTGGGCTTTGCCTTCATCGACCTGGACCGGTTCAAAATCATCAACGACGAGTCCTACGCACTGGGCGATGAACTCATCCGGCTGGCGGCCCAAACCATCCGTAAGGCCCTGCGCCCCACGGATAACCTGGTACGCCTGGGCGGTGATGAATTTGTCCTGCCTCTGGCCGGCCTGGACCTGGAACATGCCGAACAGATATGCAGGCGCATCCTGGAAGCATTCCCTCGACTCGTGATAAAGATGCCGCGCAGTCCCAACGCGCGCTTCGTGCTCACCGCTTCCATCGGCTTGTCCGTGATGCAAGGTTCGGACCCGCGCTTATGCGACCTGATGCATGAAGCGCAGGAGGCCAAGCGCCTAGCCAAGGAAGGCGGACGCAACTGCATCTGCATCCAGCCGGATGACGATGTAGAGCGTCCGTCAGTCCACTGAAACGTCAGCCCCGCACGCATCTCGCGTCGGGGCTTTGTTTATTCGCCAAGACTTGACATGAGCTGAATTTTGGCTTATTCTCTGCGCACAATTTGTTCCGCATGGCCTCTTCGTCTAATGGTTAGGACAGCGGCTTTTCAAGCCGTTAACAGGGGTTCAATTCCCCTAGAGGCTACCATCGCGTTTAACGCGACCAAACAAAAAAATCTCCGACCGCGGAGGTTTTTTGATATACCACAAAAAATAAAATACCCGCCGGTGAGTGCCGGCGGGTTTGAGGGATGTGGGAGCTTGAGGAGGCTATCAGTTTCAGTTATCGTCGAAAATGTTCTTGGAGACGAACCAAGATGAAGGAGTCACAGAATCCCTGACATAGGCCCATATCGAGTTGTAGG
>CAIKNB010000004.1 GCA_903828685.1 Candidatus Uhrbacteria bacterium
CCACTGAAGCAGACCAAATTCAGTGGTGAAGGAAGGCGACTGGAAATAATTACGAACTTCGGCACTGAATTCCCCATTCATCATCGGCTTTTCAAATACGAGAAGTGCGCATCGTTTTTTAGATTTTGTAACGTAGCGACGAAGGGAAGCGTGCCTTGACCCGCCAAAAGTTTTGGCCAATGCGATTGGAGATTTGATGGTCAAGGGCAGCTTGGCTGCCTCATCTTCAAATCGTTCAAGCTGAAACAATGCGTCAGAAGCAAACCAGCTTGCCTGTCTCTCAAATAGTTCATCCGTGTCTGGGTCCAAAGTGATTTCATCGTCCAGATGGATATATGTATCTCGCTGCCATATTAAAGCCTTGTGGCCGGTCTCATGCAGTTTGTTGAAACTTTGCCGTTCCGGTCTCTGGGAGAGGTCCAGATAAATAGTTTTTTCTCGCAAATCAACAGCAGCCAGGACTTTTGAAAGTGCCCGTTTTAACGAATGCAGTTTTTTTGTGAAAAAGCTAGGCTCAACCTGACTCAAGTCCACGCCGCTCGCCACCTGTAATTCAGCATACGAGACAATTTGATCGACAGGCGTGGGAAACTTGCCCCACGCCTTTGAGCCTATCAGCACATTGCGCGCAATTTTTTCGACTTCCTGCGCGCCGTCGATGGTGTCTTGATTCATTAATTATTTTTGCTTTGACCTCAAATAGGCAAGGTAGTCGGCCAATTGCTCCTCTTCCTCCGACGTCAATTTGCCTAAACTTCTCAGGGCTGCTCCAGCCAGGGTTCTAGCACCCGCGTTTTCCCTTTTCGTAAAATATCCGGCTGCTTCCATCAGCACCTCGTATTCAATGTCGTATAGCGCCGCCAATTTGTGAAGAAAATGCGGCGATGGTTTTTTTATCTTGTCGTTTTCGAGTTGGCTCAAATAGGCATTGGAGACGCCTGTTCCTTCCTCGACCTGACGCAACGAAAGCTTCCGAAGCTCGCGCGCTGTTCGCAATCCTGCTCCGAGGGATTTACCCTGCTCCTGTGTTACGTTTGGTTTCATCGGTTTGAATGTAAACCCACCCGCTAAACAACGCAAGCATTGCCTTCAGAATCCAGCATTGGAGCAATGTGCTAAACAAGTGCTTGACAAATTTAGCACTGCGCTCCATGTTTAGATTACAGTTTGGCAATTATGCCATACCTGCCTGCGGCAGCAACGCCGCTACAAGATCAGTTATGAACGAAATAAAGCAAGAAGCGGGTCACGGCAATGCCGTGACGGAACACGCGCAAGATTGTCGCCCTGCGCCGAAACGGGCGATTGTCGTGAATGATCAACTTTTCCCGATGCCGGGCCGCTTAGTCAAGGTGGCTGCCATCAAGGAGCAGGCGAACATTCCAAAAGACCACGCGCTGATTCGCGACCATAACTCCCCGCATGACGTGATTATGCCGGAGAATGGGACGGCGGATTTGGCCGAGGGCACGGTATTTTATTCCGTGCCCACATGTGACGTTGAGACGCGTCCTGGCTGCGAAGCCCCAGCCAAGCGCGTCATTGATGTTGACGACCGCTGGGAAATCGTCGTGAAGCCGGACCAAAACGGACGCTCGATTCGGGATTTGTTCAATCTGCCTGATGAGGTTGAACTCCTCAAAGATTTCGAGTCGCCGACGGATGAAATCATCGGCGATGACGCATTCGTGAATCTTGCGGGCGGCGAAGTGTTCCGCACGCGCAAACGGACCGACCTGCTGACGATCATCGTCAACAAAAAGAAGTTCAACTCAACGCAGGGAGTGAAACCCGAAATGACCGGTTTGGAAATTGCCGCGCTCGTTTACGACAAGCCGCAAAATACGACGGTCTCCAGACTTGAAGGCGAGCATGACGAAAAAGAAATCCCGGTCGGTCTGGCGGAAAAAATCAAAATTCACGAATGCGAGAAATTCAAGGTCATCCGCAACGACGTGAACGCGGGCTTCCAATCGAGCCGGGTTGAGCGTGAAATTGCA
>CAIKNB010000005.1 GCA_903828685.1 Candidatus Uhrbacteria bacterium
AATCCATGTCAGCCGGATTCAGGTACACCACATCGTTGATGCGGTAACTCGGGATGTAATCCAAGATCTTTTCCGCCGTGTCGCCATGCGGATCCACATAACACGCGCCATGGCCCGCCATGATGTCGGACAAGATCATGTTTTCCATGAGCGTGGTTTTGCCCATGCCGGTCTTTCCCAAAATGTACATGTGACGGCGCCGGTCGTCGGTTTTTATGCCAAAACGCCGCCGAGCATTCCTAAAGTTGGTCTCGGCGAACAGCGTGATTTCGTTTTCGTGATCGTGATTGTATTCAAGTGGCATAAGAGTGAAAGGACGGAAAAGGTGCGGTTGTGGACTCTAACCGAATGGTATATTGGATGGCGGTTCGGAACGTTTAGCTTCTGTTTTCTTGATCTGCGGAGATTTGACTTGCAGAGTATGCGGGAAATGCCAGAGCGACGCCAGTTCTTCGGTGCATAAGTGGTATGACGACGCGCCTGTGTGGTTGGAACGGTTGCGGTATGCACGGACGATTCGGGTCTTGCGTCCGTTGTTGCGGCTGGTTTTGAAGAAGATGATGGAGCTGCTCATGCCGATGCGTTTGAGTTCGGGCTTGAGCGAGAGCATGTTGTTGGTATTGAATTGCTTGATGGAACCGATGAACGGATTCACGATGCGCGGATTGCTTTTGACCTCCTTTTTGGCCACATACACGAAGCGTAGCTTGACCTTGTAGGCCAGCTTGGAGATCTTATTCTCCACTGCTGCCACCACGTCGCGTTCGCCCGGTGTCAGGTTCATGATCTTGAAATCCAGTTTGGCCTCTGGCTTTTTCGCCGGTGCTGCCGGACTCCCGGCTACGGCATCAAATACCGCGCCGGCTGCCTTCAACGGAAAATCAACAGCATGATCCAGAATATTCTTCTTGGCTTCGACTTTTTGACCGGTCATCTTTTTGATCAGCGCCAGGCCGGCTTTGGTATAATCTGATTGCGCTATAGGTGTGAGTACGATCTGGAACCAGGCTTGTTCGCCCAAACCCAGGCGCGCAAAACTTTCGAACATGGCTGAAAGCGGGTCCTTGAACTCCATCGAAACTTTATCTTCAAAATACGGATACGTCTTGAGCGGCAACAAATCGGTCTTGGTGGCCGGAATCATTTCTGTGCCCCACACATCGTACTCCTCATCCGGATAGTTGGCCGGAACTTTGGAGGCATAATCCTCGACTTCCGCGATCTGCGCATCGGGATACTGGGAATAGATGGCGGCTTCCACCAGGTCGCGGAATTTGCGCGTGGTGCGGATGATGAATTGGATCTGGCCTTCCATTGAAATGATTTCGCATGAAATCGTATCTTGCGTCACGCCGTCCCACCATTTGTCCAAAAAGCTCATGCCGCCGTGCGCTCCGGCCAAATATGCGAACATGTTCTCCACGGCGCGCGGACCTTGCTCAGAAGTGCGCGGGATATCGATGGCCAAAACCACGAAGACGCGTTTTCCAGCATAGATAGTTTGGCGCCAATCCAGCCAGAGCTCCGAAATACCCCACAGAATCACCGCCAGCAAAACTATCCAGCCGCCGTTAGCCAAAAAGAAACCCATGGCGATGAACGGATTCCCGCCGATGCTGTCGACGAATGACCAATCTATATTAAGAAAATCGAACATGCGATTACAGCTGTCAGTATAGCAGAAAGCAGCGACGAATTACAGACGCAGTACGGCGCAAAGCAACTAGCCTGAACCAAAAGCAGCTGGAACGCGTCCAGCTGCCTTGTATTGGCTTTATTCTGCTTATGCCTGGGCTTTGGCCAGGACTTTCCGTCGGCTCCAGCGGTTCCAGCTGACGAGCAGCGGCGAAGCGATGAAGATCGAGGAATACGTTCCGGTGACGATGCCGACGATGAGCGCCAGGGCGAAATCCTTAATGGAATCTCCGCCGAAGATGTAGACGGCCAAAAGCGCCAGCACCGTGGTCATGGAAGTATTGAACGAGCGCAGCATGGTCTGCTTGACCGAGTGCTCCACGATTTCCTCGAAAGTGCCCGTGGTCTTCTGCAGGTTTTCACGCACGCGATCCAGCACCACGATGGTGTCGTTAATGGAGTAACCCATGATGGTCAGCACCGCGGCGATGAACGGCGTGCCGATCTCCACATTGGCGAATTTGCCGAGCAGAGCGAACAGCCCTACCGGGATGGCCACGTCGTGGAACGCGGTGATGATGACGATGACGCCGTATTTCCAGCTCTGCACCGGCGCCGAGACCTTGCGAAACGACCAGGCTATGAAGCCCAAAATCAGCAGGAAGATGATGACGAGCGCCGACACGGCCTTTTGCCGCAGCTCCACGCCCACAGCCGGGCCGATGGCGTTGTATTGCAGCTCAGTGACATTGCCGAAAGTGGACTTCAGGGTCTGCATGATCTTTTGATGTGTGTCCTCTTCCACAGTCTGAAAGCGGAAGATCAGATCTGAATCCCCTCCCGGCTGGATGGTGATGGTGTTGAGGTTGAAGACATTCAGGGCTTTTTCCGCGTCCACGGTCGACGGACGATGGTCAAAGCGCACCGAGAGCATGCTGCCGCCGGTGAAGTCTATGCCCTGCTTGAGTCCGAACACGGCCAGCAGCACGATGGAGCCGCCCACCAGGATGCCGGACAACAGATACCAGGCCCAACGGTTCTTGATGATTTTCATATTATTTCTTGTCTTCGATTTTGTTCAGGAAGAGCCACGGAAAACGCTTGGGCCAGGATGTCGTGGACACCAGGCGCAACAGCGTGCGCGTCACGATGATGGCCGTGAAGAGCGAGGTCAGCACGCCGATGGCCAGCGTCAAAGCGAAACCCTTGATGATGGCCGAGGAGAACCAGTACAGCACGGCGCAGGAGATCAAAGTTGTGGTGTTGCCGTCGCGGATCGAAGGCCAGGCGCGGCGGAAAGCTTCTTCCAAAGCCATGAGCCACGGCTTGCCGGAACGAACCTCTTCTTTAAGGCGCTCGAACACCAGGACGTTGGCGTCAACCGCGATGCCCAGCGAAAGGATGAAACCTGCGATGCCGGCCAGCGTGAGCGTCACGGGCATGAGCTTGAAGATGGAGAATGAGATGCCCACATACAGGAGCAATGAGAGGATCGAGAGCAAACCGGCGGCGCGATACCAGAACAGCATGAAGAGCGCGATGAAGAGGAAGCCGAACAAACCTGCGATAAGCGATTTATTGACTGAGTCTTGGCCCAGAGTCGGACCGACCGATTCCTGTGCGATGAGTTTGATGGGTACGG
The DNA here is from genome assembly GCA_903828685.1 of Candidatus Uhrbacteria bacterium. GTDB lineage: Bacteria > Patescibacteriota > Patescibacteriia > 2-12-FULL-60-25 > 2-12-FULL-60-25 > CAIKNB01. The sequence goes on from CAIKNB010000005.1 coordinate 3,278, forward strand.
GCAAGGCGCCAGCTTGCAGGCGCTGCGCCAGCAGCTTGGCCTCGTCGATGGAGAAGTTACCGGTGATCACGGCTTGGCCGCCGGTGATTTCGGTCTGCACCACGGGCGCGGAGATGACCTGTCCGTCGAGGAAGATGGCCACCTGCTTGCCCACATTGCGTTTGGTTATGTCGGCGAAAAGTTTTTTGCCTTCGTCGTCGAATTGCAGCGAGACCTGGGCGTTGCCTGTGCGTTGGTCGAAATCGAGCTGTGCGCGCTGCAACTGTTTGCCCGTGAGCTGCGTGCTCTTCCATTCGCCCTGCGGCGGTAGAAGGTCGCTGGCCTGCGTCTTCTTGTAGAAGATGGCGCGGACCCGCACGTCATTGGTCGCTTTTTCGCCGGTCTTGAGTATCAAATGGTAGCCGAACTGCGTCTCAACCACATCGGAAATCTGGTTGGTTTTGAGCGCGTAGACCGCGGTTTCGAAAGGTTGCACCATGTCGCCCTTGCCAAAATATCCCAAATCGCCGCCGCTCTGCGCCGCGCCCGGTTCTTCCGAATACTTCTTGGCCAGGTCTGCGAAATTCTGAGCCGTGACCTGCGATTGGATTTGTTTGATCAATTTAAGCGCATCATCCTTGCTGCGCGTGGTCGAACTCGCAGCGTTGGCTGCGCCAGTCCACTGGATGAGGATGTGACGCGCGCTGATTTGCGGATCGCCGGCCTTAGTATCTTCGACTTCAGCCACTACGTAAGCTGCATCCATGTCCACCACGTGGTCCAGGACTTGACCGGCTTTGAGGTTCTGCGTTTCCTGGTAAATGGGGATGTACTGCGCCTTGCCCGAAATGAAACCCAAATCCCCGCCCAAGGCTTTGGAAGCAGCATCATCCGAATGATCCTTAGCCATGCTTTCCACAGAGCTCGGATCCTTGAGCGCTTTGGCTAAATCAGACTCAGCCTTGCTCTTGGCCGCCGCGTTCTGCGTATCCATCTGCTTTTGCTGATCCGGCGTGAGCGTGCTCTGCGTGGTGGCATTAGGTTCCTTGAATTCCAAGATGGGAGTTTCGCCGATGAGCTTGATGGCCTGGTTCACGTCTTTGACGCCAGCCAGTTCCACCGCAACGCGCCACTGCTCTCCGGCTTGCGCCGTGGTGATGACCGGCTCGGACACGCCGATGGTGTTGACGCGGCGTTCGATGACGTCGCGCACGCCGTTAAGCGCCGAGGGACGGTCTTTGTCCGCCACCTGCGACACGTCGGCTTCATACTCAAGATGCGTGCCGCCCTGCAAGTCCAGGCCTAGCACAAAGCCTTTCTCGACGTGGCCTATGTGTGTGCCGAACCAATAATTCATCCAATCCAACACGCGGTTGGTGGCCGGCGGATAAGCAATACCTCCGACTAAGAGAGCCAAGACGAGCAATAAAACTGTGCGTCGCCTCACTGACGAGCGCGAAACGGTTACGGTAGTTGGTTTTGACATATTAAGAATCGCGCTAAGTCTAACTAAAAGGCGTGACGCTGGCAAGTGGCGGCTACCTCGGCCCCTTTACATTCTGCCAGTTTAGCTGTATGTTCGACGCCAAGGAAAGGAGAACATGCCCGGACATAAGCTATTCGCCTTTGTCGGACCCAGCGGGTCT
>CAIKNB010000006.1 GCA_903828685.1 Candidatus Uhrbacteria bacterium
CCGGTCAGAGTGGCCATGTTCGGAACGACCTTTTGGCTCATGACCGAGCTTTCGCGTCCCGAAGGTATGATGACATTCTCATCGCATTCCATGAGCTTGCGTATGCTGATGGACGTGGACTATTGGCAAAAAGATATCGTGAGCGAGGATTCGCGCATCTTCCTGCAAGGGCTGCTCAAATACCACGGCCAGTACCGCGTCACGCCCATGTATCTGCCGGTATCCATGGATACGGTCATGACCGGAGATTATTGGCAGGCGCTGGTGGCGTTATACAAACAGCTGCGCCGCTGGGCGTGGGGCGTGGAGAATTTTCCGTTCATGGCGGAAAAGTTCGCGGCTGATCCGCAGATGAAGTGGACCACCAAAGTTTCATTCTTGTTCAAGCAGATCGAAGGCATGTATACCTGGGCCACGGCGCCTTTGCTGATTTTTATCCTGGGACGCGTGCCGTTTTGGGTGGCGCCGGACGTGTTCCGCCAGTTTGCCATCTTCCAGAATACGCCTTTCACTTTGCAGTGGCTCATGCGTTTTGCCATGGTCGGCGTGTTTATCTCCGCCGGCATGTCATTCACTCTGTTGCCGCCTCGGCCGTCGCATATTCCGCGTCGGCAAACCGTGGTCGTCACCATTTTGCAATGGTGTCTTCTGCCTTTTACCTTCGTCATCTTCGGTGCTTTTCCGGCCATCGATGCGCAGACGCGCCACATGCTAGGCGGACGCTTCCGTTTGGGGTTTAATGTAAGTCCGAAGAGAAAGGCAGAATAATTTATGCAAGAAGCAAAAAAAATCGTCATCAATCTCGTGACACGTAACGGCTTGGCTTTTTTGCCGAACTTTTTCGCGTCGCTGGATGAACAATCCCTAAAGGATTTTACGGTCACGGTGGTGGACAACGCGTCGGACGATGGCACCATTAAGTGGCTTACGGATAACCGGCCGGATGTTGCCATGCTGCGCAACTTTCGCAACCAGGGTTTTGCCCGCGCCCACAACCAGGCCATCACGCTGGCGCTTTCGCGTTGGCCCGAGGAAACTTGGCATGAACGCTTCATTTTGATCGCCAACCAGGACATGGAATTCGCTCCGGCGTGCCTCGAAGAGTTGCTGCGCGTCATGGAGGCCTATCCTGAGTTCGCGGCGTGCGGTCCCAAGCTTTTGCGCGCACACGCGGTGGCGGATTACGACGGCCGGCGCGAGACCGAGCGTACCAATACGATTGACGCAGCCGGGCTTGTGGCCACCAAATCGCGCCGCTTCTACGATCGCGGAGCAGGGGAGGATGACAAAGGCCAATACGACGGCTCGACCGAAGTCTTTGGGTTGTCCGGCACCTGCATCCTGTATCGCGCGTCAGCTTTGGTGCAGGCAAAATTAAGCGGTGAATTCTTTGATGAAGATTTTTTCATGTACAAGGAAGATGTGGACTTGGCATGGCGCATGCGACGCTTGGGGTTGGATAGCCGCTTCGTGCCGTCTGCCATAGCCTGGCATCATCGCAGCGCGCCCACGCAAAAGCAGGGCTTTTTGTGGCTGGCAGCTTTCTTCCGAAGATTTCGCAAGCCGGCTTTCATCAATTACACTTCGACGCGCAATCAGTTTTGGGTCGTGTGCAAAAACGACGAATACGGCAACCGCTTGCTGCACGCGCCGTGGATTCTGCCGTACGGTTTCGGCCGGCTCACGGCAGCCCTGACTTCGTGGTCAGCCTTGCGCGGTTATGCGGCGGCTCTTGTCGGATTGCCCAAAATGTGCCATAAGAGACGTGAACTCAAGCGCCGCGCCAAGGTTTCGGGAGCCGCCATGCGCAAGTGGTTCGTATAAGAGAGTAGGGGCACGGCATGCCGCGCCCGTACGGGTCTATGCCAAAAGTCACGTTCATCACGGTGTGCTATCGCACGCCCGATATGATTCGGATGCTCCTGCGCGGTTTCGAGCAGGCGGCTTTGTCGTTCCCGTACGAATACATCCTGGTGAATAACGCACCAGGCGACGGTACGAGCCAGATGGTCCGTGAACTTTTCCCTTGGGTCAAAGTCGTTGATGCGCCGGGGAATGTCGGCTGGAGCGCAGGCAACAATCTGGCGCTGCGCCAAGCCGGGGGCGAATTCGTGATGATCGTCAATCCCGACATCATCATCTTCCAAGGCGAGATGGAAAAGCTGCTGGCTGAAGCCGAGCGCATGCCCGATGCCGGTATCGTCGGGCCGCGCCTCTTGAATACCGACCGCACGGTGCAGCGTTCGTTCTATCGTTTTCCGCGTTTCATGACGCCGGTGTACCGTCGGACTTTTTTAGGCCGCACGTCGTGGGGCAAGCGCGCCATGAAGCATTATCTGATGCTTGATACGGACGAGAATTCCACCATGGAAGTCGATTGGCTTTTAGGTGGTGCACAACTCATCCGGCGCAGCGTACTGGACCACATCGGCCTGTTCGATGAACGCTACTTCATGTATTTCGATGATGTGGACATCTGCCGCAGCGCTTGGTCCAAAGGCTGGCGTGTGGTCTACGTGCCGCAAGCGCAATTCATCCATTTTCACGCACGCGAAAGCGATTCTGGAAGTATCTGGCAGTCGCTCAAAAGTCGCACCACTCGCGCCCATATCGCAAGCGCGGTAAAATACTTCCTCAAGTATCGCGGCCAGCCTTTGCCGCGTTGAGCGAAGATGCCAAACCAAACCCCAAATTTTTTGACCTGTCCGGCATTCCCGGAACTCGAACCGCCCAAAGAAGAGCGGAAGAAAGTTGAAGTCCCGGAGGTCACAGAACCGGAAAAGGCAGCAGCTCCGATTGAACCGTCAGCGCCAGCCACACTGCCATCCCAACCCAAAGAGGTTTCGCCCGAAACCCAAAAGCCTGAAAAACCAAAAAAGTCCCACGCACGCCGCCTCATAAAATGGTTTGTCGCGTTGTGCGTCATTTTGTTACTCATCGCCACGGTGCCTTCCGGCATCTGGTTTGTGCGCGCCTACTTTGCCGGTTACCAGGCCAAGCAGGAACTCACCAGCGCCAAGGACAAGATCTCTAAACTCGACATGGGTGGTGCGGCCGATCAGGTAGATGCGGCGCGCATCCAGCTCACGGCCATGCATGACGCGTTGCGCAATGTAGGTTTTTGGCGCGACTTGCCGGGCATTGGCGTGCAGATCCGCGGGCTGGAAGATGCGGCTACGGCCGGCGCCGATACTCTTGATAGCGCGCATGACCTTTTAGCCGTTGCCCAAACCGTGACCGATGCTTTTCAGGGCGGCAGCGCGGCAGCCGGAGAATTGCAGACCGGCATCGCGCCTACGCGGCGCTTTCAGGATCTGACGCCCGATGAAAAGCGCGATCTGCTCGCCAACTTCTCAGCTGAACTTCCTAAATTGCGTCTGGCACGCGACAAGATGGACATGGCTTTGGAGCTGTGGAGCCGCGTGCCCCAGGATCAGCTATTTGCGCCGCTGCGTAACGCGCTCCAGCCGCTGGCTGACGCCTTGCCGCGGCTCAAACAAGCATTGGACCAATCCGTGCCGCTACTCGAAGCTTTTGTGCCCTTGGCTGGCTATCCGGACAAATTGAGCTATCTTTTGCTTTTGCAAAACTCGGACGAGCTGCGTCCAGGCGGCGGCTTCATCGGCAACGTGGGCACGCTCACGCTGGATGCAGGCGAAATCGGAGAGCTGGCTTTCACCGACGTGTACAACATCGATAATCCGGTAAGCGGCAAATGGCACGAAGTGCCGCCTGCGCCCATCAAAGAGCGCATGGCCATGGACACGTGGTATCTGCGCGACGCCAACTGGTCGCCTGATTTTCCGACCTCAGCGGTCAAGATCATGGATTTTTATGTACGTGAACGCACTTTGGCCGAAGGTAAGCCGCCGGCTGATCCGCCTGACGCGGTGCTGGCTCTGGAGCCGGGTTTGTTCCGCGCGCTCCTGCACTTCACGGGTCCAGTGACGGTGCAAGGCGAGACTTTCGACGAGAATAATTTTTTCGATCAGCTGCAATACGAAGTCGAGCAGGGATTCTTCAAACAAGGCGTGCCGTTGGATCAGCGCAAGCTCATCGTGGCCAAGATAGGGGAGGCGCTGTTGGGCAAGCTCCAGACCGTGCCGGCTGCGCGTTGGCCCGCGCTCATCGATTTGGTGACGCAAGCGCTCACGCGCAAACAGATCATGGCGTATTCGACTGATCCGGATCTGCTCGTAGTATTGGACAGGTTGGGTTGGACTGCGCGCGCCCAAACCACGCAAGATGATTTCCTTTGGGTCGTTGATGCCAACCTGGCCGCGCTCAAGACCGATGGCGTCATGAATAAGGGCGTGAAGTACCAAGTCGATGCCACGGATCCGCAAGGGCCCACGGCCACGGTCACGCTGACCTACAAGAACACCAACCGCACGGAGAACTGGCGCTACACGCGTTACCGCAGCTACACGCGCGTGTATGTTCCGGACGGCAGCATGCTGCTCGAGTCATTCGGCGCCATGAAAGACGATAGATATCGCACCGGCGGCGTGGCTGTGCCAGGAAAAGTGGACGTGATGAAGGATTTGGGCAAGACCGTGTTCGGCGCCTTCTGGTCTATCGAGCCTGGTCAGACCGGCACGCTTATGTTCAAATACCGTTTGCCGCAGGATATCGCGGATCAAGCTGCGAGCGGCACATATCGTCTGGATTGGCCCAAGCAAGCGGGTGCGGATAACTCGCAATTGACGCTTGACCTGAAATTCGGTAAAAACATCAAGTCAGCGGTACCGGCCGAAGCCCAAAACAAGTGGGGCGACAGCCTGTATGAATACCAGACGGATTCATTGGTTGATCGGATGTTCGAAATTAAATTTTGATTCGGATGTAGAGGCGTCCCTTGTGGGTGCCCGGGCAGGCACAAGACCTGCCCCTAGGATTTTATATTTATGTTTTCAAAAAAAATCGGCATCGACTTGGGGACCACGACGGTCTTGGTTTTTATTCCCAAGAAAGGCATCGTGCTGAACGAACCTTCGGTCGTAGCCGTGTCGTTGTCCGACAAGCGCGTGTTGGCCGTGGGCAAGGAAGCCAAGGAGATGCTGGGACGCACGCCTGACACCATTGTGGCGCGGCGTCCGCTTAAGGACGGAGTCATTGCTGATTACCGCACCACCGAGGCCATGCTGCGTTATTTCATCAACAAGGCCGTGGGCAATATCAGATTATTCCGTCCCGAAGTCATGGTCGCCGTGCCCGGAGGCATCACCAGCACGGAACGCCGCGCAGTCATCGACGCCACGATTTCAGCTGGCGCGCGCGCCGCTTACATCATCAAAGAACCGGTCGTGGCGGCCATCGGCGCTGACATCCCCATTGGTTCGGCTTCAGGCCACATGATCATCGATATCGGCGGCGGCACTTCGGAAATCGCGGTCATCAGTTTGGGCGGCATCGTCTCGTCCGCGTCCGTGCGCGTAGGCGGTAATAAGATCGATCTGGCCATTCAGGAGCATATCCGGCGCAAATACGGTTTGGCCGTAGGCGAGCGCACATCTGAAGACATAAAAATCCGCATCGGCTCGGCGTTATATCTGGAGGAAAAAATGGAGATGCAGGCCAAAGGCCGCGACATGATCACGGGCTTGCCGCGCATCGTGAACGTGACGAGCGACGACGTGACCGACGCCATACAACACGAACTCCAAGGCATCATCGACGCGGTCAAGGACGTATTGCACAACACGCCGCCGGAACTCTCTGCCGACGTGATGGAAAAGGGCATGATGCTTTCGGGCGGCACGGCGCAGCTCCGCAATCTGGATAAGCTTCTGGCCGAAGCCACGGGCGTGCCGGCTTTCATCGCCAACAATCCGCAACTCTGCGTGGCCAAAGGCACAGGCATCGCGCTGGAAAACCTCGAATCCTACAAGAAGAGCATCTTCTCGTCGTAGAACATTCGAGCCGGATGCCGAGAGCACATCCGGTTTTTCATTATGGTTAAGTTGGATTAAATGTCTATTTGTGATTTAATATGGAAGAAATATTTCGTTAACTAACAATGTCAAAATGAAGAACCGTATGGAAAATCCTCGTCCGCAAACAGCCATCGCCGCCGCCATCCTGGCTGTGGCCATCATCGTCGGCACCTTGGTCATCGCCGAAGCTTTATACAAAGCCCGCGCGTTAGGCAACACCGTGGCGGTCACGGGTTCGGCTGAACGCATCATCCAATCCGACACCATCAAGTGGACGGGTTCATTTTCGCGCAACGTGGATCCGACCGGACTCAAAGGCGGAAGCGAACAGATGAATGCGGATCTCAAACTCGTGCAGGATTATCTCAAAGCTAAAGGCGTGCAGGATTCGGAAATCAAACTCCAGCCCGTGACCGTGACTGCGGTGTGCGCCAGCCAGAACAACGTGATGTACGACAAGAACGGCAATCAGTTGTGCAGCGGCAACAACCTGTCAGGCTACTCATTGCAGCAGAGCTTCACGGTCGAATCCGACAACGTGGATCAGGTGGGAAAGATCGCGCAAGCCGCGACCAACGATCTCATTGCGCAAGGCGTGACATTCACTTCCAATCCGCCGGAGTATTACTACAACAAGCTGGCTGACCTCAAGATGGATATGATCACCCAAGCCACCAAGAACGCCAAAGATCGCGCAGATCGCATCATCCAGACCACGGGCGGCAAGATTGGCGGCGTGCAGAGCGCGGGTACGGGCGTGTTCCAGGTCACGCAAGTCAACTCCACCGAAGTCTCGGATTACGGCACGTATGACACGACTACGCCGGAAAAGAAGGTCACGGCCATAGTGCGCGTGTCGTTCCTGCTCAAATAATAATTAGAAAGCATCAGTAAAAAAATCAGCCCCGCGCGGAAGAGTCCGTGCGGGGCTTTGTCGTAGCTAGAGTCGCATCATGGCGGGCTACGCGTCGATGGTAACTGCGCTCGCTTTCTCGTAAGTCGTCTTCTGCGCGAGCAGGCTCTCCTTCACTAGGCGGATATCGCGGGCGTATTTGTCTGAGCCAGGGAAGTCGAAATACTTGTCGATCGCGGCGATGATCTCGTCGTGACCCTTGGGGATCATCGTCTCCCTGACCAGGTTCAGCAGGTTGAAGATGGCGCCGTCGGAAGGACTGGGATGGCAGTTGCGGATCGCCGTGATGATGGTTTCGTGGAAAGGTTTGAGAACGCTGCGTTCCGGCATGATTTGTCTCCTTTGGAAAGACCGTTGTTATCTGCGGGCAATGTTGCATTAATTTGGCGCTTTGTCAAGGCGAAAAGGGGGATTTGCCGAATCCGGCGCCTGAATGGCTTAAGCCGCACTAAACATTGACATCTTGCGTCAGATGTGCTATAAAATAAGCCTTGTAATGTTAGGAGCGCAGTTTCAGCCCTAGGCTGACCAGCGGCCGTCATACAGGACGGGCAATTGCCACGGCTAGTCGGCCGCAGGACAGGTCCGGGATAATTCAGTCAGAACGTTATATGGGTAAGAAGTTATACGTCGGTAGTTTGTCGTGGGGTACGACCGATCAGGGTCTCCGCGATGCTTTCTCTCAGGCCGGTGAAGTGGTGTCCGCTCAGGTCATCATGGACCGCATGTCTGGTCGCTCCAAGGGCTTCGGCTTCGTGGAGATGGCCACACAGGAAGAGGCTGATGCCGCCATCCAGATGTGGAACGGTAAGGACCTCGATGGCCGCGCCATCGTTGTGAACGAAGCGCGTCCTATGGAAGAACGCCCGCCTCGCCAAGATCGCGGTGGAAGCCGTGGTGGTGCTGGTGGTCGCTGGTAATCCAACCAACAATACCGAAAATCAACGTCCTCCGGTTTAACACCGGAGGATTTTGATTTACGGATTTTTCGTGCAGCCGGTTCGTCCGAAGGCTTAAAAAGTTATATACTGGATACATGGACAACCGATGGAGGAAATCGGGAATATTATTGGCGTTATGCGTTGCTATTTTTTCCATTCCGGCGATCGCCTCAGCGCATAACCCGCGTTTCGTGCGCGAAGACACGGTCGTGCAGGTGCAGCATCCTGATATCTCGCAGGCGTATTACGGATGGCTCGACGGACAGCCCGTGCTCTACAAGATCAAGACCGACACGCCGCAAAACCTTTTCGTGCAGATCCTCGTGCCGGACGTGCCTAACGTCAAAACTGATTTGAGTGCGCAAGTAAATTACCAAACTCCCGACGGCTATCAGTCCGTGACTTTAGACGGCACCAAAGCCACGTGGAAAAAATGGTACGAGGAATACGGCGGCGAGTGGTATCTGCAAGGTCCGGATGCGCAAATCAGCGCGGCCACGGGCACGGCC
>CAIKNB010000007.1 GCA_903828685.1 Candidatus Uhrbacteria bacterium
CATCGTTACGGTGCTGTATTTCTACGGCCTGGCTTTTGCTTTGGGTTTGGGCAAATCCCTTTACGGTTTGGATCATCCGGCGATTTTCTTATCCGTGTGCACGCTGTATCTGCTGGCCATCGGGTATGAGATCTTCACGGGCTGGCTCAAATCGCGCGCCTTCTTTTTATGGTTCGCATTATGGGTCGTGTCCTACGGAGTCATCGGCCTGTATATGGCTCCCATCTATTTCGGTTCATGGATCCTGGTGTATGTGATTTACGAACCGCTCATCATCGTGTTCATGGGCGGTTTCGCTTTTGCCTACGGGCAAGTTTTGTCGCGCTACTTTTTGTCCTCGGGCGTCATCTCGCCGCAGCAGGTGAAGAATGCGCTGCGCGACATGCCGGGCTGGCGTGCGGACAAAAATGTTTTGCGCAAGACGTTCGTATTCAAGGATTTTTCTTCAGCCCTGAATTTCGTCAACCAGGCCGGGCGTTTGGCGCAGAAGATGCACCATCATCCTGAATTGCGGTTGCACGGATCGCGCGTCGAAATCGTAGTCGGCACGTCGCAGACAGGTGGCATATCTGCCTTGGACATGGAGCAGGCGCACCGTTTGGACGAAATCCTTTAATTGCTTTTCCCGTTTGTCCGTTCGCCAGGTATACTGGCGTCATATCGCGGGTTCAATCCCGTTTCTATACATGCCAAGCGACATGCGCGAGCGCACGCTGGAGCAGGACCATGAGTTGTTCCTGCGCCTCAAAACCGACCCCACCGCGATTGGCGAGGCATACGATGCGTATGCCGCGCGATTGTATGGTTATTTACTGAAACGCTGCGGCCACAAGGAGACAGCCGAGGATTTGGTCTCGCAGACCTTCATGAAGCTCTTGGAATCTTTGCCCACGCTGGAATGGAAGAATGCGCCGCTTTCAGCCTGGTTGTTCCAGGTCTCATCCAACGCCCTGATTGATCACTTCCGCAAAGCCTCGACGCGCCGCGACGTGGCGTTGGATCTCGAAGATTGGGATCCGCCGGGCGCCGATGATCCGGCGTGGCATGCGGAGCTTGTGCTCGAAGGCGAAAAGCTGCGCAGCCTGTTGGGTGAACTCGCGCCGCGCGACCAGGAAGTCTTGGACCTCAAGTTTTTCGCCGGTCTGGAGACCGCGGAAGTCGCGGCGCAGCTCGAGGTCTCGCCCAACCACGCGGCCGTCTTGGTTTACCGCGCCCTGGGCAGGCTGCGGAAAAAATATCTTCAAACGCAATCGTTATGAACCACGAATCCGAAGCCAAAGAATTGGACGAGCTGCTCAAATCCGGGGGAGAGCGTCATGACCCGGAGCTTGTTCCGTTTATACAAACAGCGAAATCATTAAACAGCGAAGCCCAGGCCGCAAACGTCCAATTGGACGCAGATGTGGCCGCTCGGCAACGCGCTAACCTTATTTCTATGGCCGAAAAAGCCAAAGCCCCGATTACCGAATCTCGGGCACCGAGCGCTGCAGCTCCGGTTCCTGCCGCCCAGCCGGCAGCTATTCCATTCTTCCGCCGCTGGTATTTTTACACGGGCAGTTTGGTGGCCGTAGCCGCTGTCGTGGCTTTGGCCGTGGTGCTGAACCCCGGTTTTTTCCATCGGCCACTGACTTTGCCCGGCCGGCTGACTAACGTCGTGGTGAGCCAGCTCATCATCCCGGAGGCGCATGCGGCCGACGCTTTCACGGTCATGGCCGAGTCCCAGGATAAGTCCGGCGCTGATGTGGCCACGACCTACAAGATAACTTCGTCCGTGGACGTCACGGCCCAGGATTTGGAGCAGCATCTCAAGATCGTCCCGCCGCCGGACGATTCTTCGGTTCCGCCGCCGCCGAACGTCACGGTAGTCAAACTTAGCGACGGCACGTTCCGCGCCACGGCTGACGCGCCTTTGGCTGCAGGAAAAGTCTACAGCGTCAAAATCGATACCGCGGTCAAAAAACAGGATGGTTCGCTGGTGGTTCGCGAGTTCTCCTGGGCCATCCAAACCAAGACCGTGTTCCATCCGATCTCTACGATTCCGGCTGACAAGAGCTCGTACGTCCCGACCAACACGGGCATCGAGTTCGACATGACTATGGCCGGTTGGGAAGATCCTACGCCGTATTTTTCCATCACGCCCAAAGTCGCGGGACGCTTCGAGACTCATGGCAGGTCTCTGGTATTTTTGCCTGACCAGCCTTTGGCCGAGGCCACAGTGTATACAGCCAAGCTGTCTAAAGGCTTGAAGATCAAAGATAGCGATCGGGTCATGGAATCCGATGTGACCATCAGTTTTGAGACGGTGCAGTCAAACGCGCAAAACGCACAGGCGCAAAAGCCCAAATTGGTCGTGATGAATGATTTGAACGAAGTGTCTCCGGGCAAGGATCCGATGATTCCTGTGTATTGGTACAACGGTACGCCTAATTTGAGCGATATTGCGGTGACCGGATATGCCTTGAGCCAGGATCAGGCGCAAAAATTCCTTACCGAGTATTCGCGTATCCCGTCGTTCGCCATCCAGACACGAATGAACGGCGACATCTTTAAGACGTATGCCAAACAAAAAGCTTTTGATGCCGTGGGTACGCTCGACAGTCAGGGATATTCCTCTTACCTGCATTTGCCTTCGGGGCTGACTAAAGGTTGGTACATCCTGCGCCTCACTCCGCAGGGCGGGGATGAGACTTATGCCTACGTGGAGTCCACCAATGTCGCCAGCTATGCCATCTCAGACAAGCAGACGACCGTACTTTGGGTCATGAATACCGACACCAACCGTCCGCTCAGCTCTCTGCCCGTGAATTACGGTTCCGTGTCCGTACGCACCGATGCCGACGGTTTGGCCCGCATGCCCACGCCAGCCGAAGTGCTTTCCACGAGCACCGAGCAGTCAGTCATTATGACCGTGGGTGAAGGCGCCATGGTCTCGCTCGTACGCCTCACATCTCCAGGTGCGCAACCTTGGCGCTACAATAATTATTCCGGCGGAAACACCAACGACAACACGGTTTCATACCTTTATCCTGACCGGCCGCTTTACCATCCGACGGACAAGCTCTTCGCTTATGGCATGTTGCAGGACCGCGCGAGCAAACAGCCGGCGGGAAAGATCACGCTTGAACTGACCAAGGGCAGCTTCTTGGATTGGTACACGGGCGACGTCAAAGTCTACCGGCGCACTGACGTGCAGGTGGATGCCGCCGGCTTTTTCAAGACCTCGCTAGACTGGTCGCAGCTCATGCCCGGGTATTACCAGCTTGCGCTCAAACGCGATGGGCAGACGGTTTCCTCGCGCAGCGTCGAGATACGCGATTTCGTGAAGCCGGCATATACCATAGACGTGAGCGTTAAGCAGTCCAATATTTTTGCGGGCGACAAAGTGGAAGGCGAGGCCATGGTCAAATTCTTCGACGGCACGCCCGTGGCCAACATGAAGATCGATTTGCGGACCGACAGCCAGCAAGCCATGTCGCAAGGCAACACGTTGACCCTGACCACGGATGGAGACGGGCGCGCCGTATTCTCCTTGCCCACCAAGGGTTGGGATTGCGACCAAAGCAAACCCGAATATTGCCAGTCCACGGACGGCGTAACCATCACAGCCACGCCGAACGCAGGCGAGGAGGCGCAGATTTCCGGTTCGGCCTGGGCCACGGTCTGGCGCTCGCACGTCGCGCTGCAGGCCGATGTCGCCACCAATAATGATACAGCCACGCTCAAGTTCACTGCGCACCAAGTTGATTTGTCCAAGGCCGCGGCTGGCGGAGATTATTCCACGCAGGGCGAACCGGTACGCAGCGCGCATGTCACGGGACGCATCGTGGAACGCCACTGGGAGCAAACGCAAACCGGCACGCATTACGATTACATCGAGAAGATCGTGATTCCGACCTACAGCTATAACATGGTTGAACGCGACGTGAGTAAGGTGGATGTGATGACCGATTCCGCAGGCCAGGCCACGATGGATTTCAAGATGTCAGATAATGTTTCGTATCTGGCCATCGTCTCGCTCAAAGATGAACGCGGCGTGGACGCTTACGCCACGACGTATTTTGCCAAAGGCTGGTGGACAAATAACAACATGCCGGATGACAGCTACATCTCGCTTGATCCGACTACGCCGCAAGGCGACCGCAACGGCTATCACGTGGATGAGCAGGTATCTATCGGTTTCCGGCGCGGCGATAAGCCGTATCAGGACAAGGATCTTCCTAGCTTCCTGTACGTCGAAAGCCGTTTGGGCCTGCGCAACACCAAGGTCAGCAACAAAGCCAGCTACCAATTCAATTTCACCCAGGAAGACGTGCCGAATATGACGGTGCGCGGCGTGATGTTCGTGGGCGGCGGATTCCTTGAGCGGCAGTTCTCGGCCAGTTTGGATACGCAGGACCGCGCGCTCAAGATCACGGTGACTCCGGACCAGACGTCTTATGCGCCAGGCGCCAAAGCTCGGCTGCACATCACGGCCAAAAACAAGGACGGAAATCCGGGCGCGAATGCGCGCGTGGGTTTGGCGCTAGTGGATGAAGCGGTCTATGCTGCGGCCCAGGATTCGACCACCGAGGATCCCTTGGGCAGCATCTATGGTTGGGTCAGCGACGGCATCATCATGACCCAGACCTCGCACTACGCCAATCCGCAGGAAGAACCCATGTCCAACATGTTCGCTGAGCGCGGCGGAGGCGGAGGCGGCGAAACCGTGCGGCGCAACTTCAAAGATACCGCGGCATTCGAAAGCGTGACGCTGGATGCCAATGGCCAAGGCGATGTGGAAGTAACTTTGCCCGATAACCTGACCAGCTGGCGCGCCACAGCCGTGGCCATCACGCCTGACTGGTTCGCTGGTTCGTCCAAGATCGACGTTCCGGTGACCAAGCCCGTGTTCGTGGACGTGGTGGCGCCGTCTTATCTCATCTCGACCGACAAGCCCGTACTCAAACTGCGCGCTTACGGTTTGGGCCTGAAGACCGGCGATCCCGTGACCTTCAGCGTTGATGCGCCTACGCTGGGTCTGAACAACGAGACGGTCACAGGCACGGCCAATGAACCGACTTACGTAGCCATAAATTCGCTTTACGCCGGAACGCACAGCTTGATCATCGGAGTGAAAACGCAGAACGGCAACGACGCTTTGGAAAAGAAGATCGATGTCCAAGATTCGCGCTTCACCCGCAATGACCTGGCGCAAGCCGAATTGAGTCCGGGTGCGCAACTGCCGGACATCGGTTCATCGCGCGAAATCGAACTTAGCATCCTGCCAAAGACACGCGTGCAATATCTCCCGCGCCTGCGCGACCTGGCTTGTGCCTGCTCGCAGCGTTTGGAGTCGCGTTATGCCAATCTGCTGGCGCGCCACTTGCTGCTGAATAACTACCAGGAAACCGTGCCGGGCGACGACGAAGCGCTGATGCGCTACCAAAAATACGACGGCGGATTGTCGCTCCTGCCGTATTCGGGCGACGATATGGAACTGACTTCCAAAATCGCGGCCATCGATCCCAGTCCATTCGATCGCGCATCCATGGCCAACTTTTTTGCCTCCCAGTTGGGCACCAACACGCTGTCGCGCGAGGAACAGGTCTATGCCGTAGCAGGCCTGGCGGCCCTGGGTCAGCCCGTGCTTAACCAATTGCATGACATGGCCGACCTCAAGGATCTGAACTGGCACGAACAGTTCGCGGTGATCCGCGGTTTGGATGCTTCCGGTGACCGCGAAGCCGCGCGCAGCAAGCTGGATGAACTCTTGAAGAAAGCCGAAGAGCATGATGGCCAGATGTCGGTGCGCGTGGCCGACGACAAGCGTTCCATCATCGAAGCTACGGCGCAGGCTGCAGCCGAGGCTGCTTCACTGGCCGATCCTCGGGCAGCGGAGCTTGATGCTTATCTGCAAACCAATTGGGCCGACGACGCCATGACCGACTTGGAGCGCATCGCGTATCTCTCGCGCGTGGTGCCTGTGACTTTGGGCCGCGACGTCACTGTGGGATATACGCTGGGCGGCGCAGAGCAGACCGTGGCGCTCAAAGACGGTTGGGTAAAACCCATCACGCTGACCGCGGATGAGGCTAAGAGCTTCCGTGTCACCAAGGTGGATGGTCCGGCCGTGGCAGTCTTCTTCCGCCAGGTGGCTAGTTTACCCACGCAGAACAAGGACATGTCGTTGGTGCGCAAATATTCCCGCCTCGACGGCTCGGCAGCCACATCCTTCAACGAAAATGACGCGGTGATGGTGAGCTTGCAGCCGCAATGGACGGATGCTTCGCCCAGTGGTTGCTATACGCTGCGCGATAATCTGCCAGCCGGATTGGCTCCGCTGGTTGATATCACGTATCAACCCATGGATATCCAGTGGTATCCGTCTTCCATCGACGGCAACACGGTTTCGTTCGTGGTGTGTAAACCGGATAAGGCAGAAGATGTGGCCAAGTTCAAACCCGTCACCTACACTGCGCGCGTCGTGGACCGCGGCTCATACACAGCTGAGCAGGCTATCCTTCAGAGCGATGATGCGCCGTCGGTCGCGGCCTTGAGCCAGAGCCAGTCAGTCAGCATCAAATGAAAAAAAGTTTCAGCGTTGCCTTGATTGCGGCGGCCCTTGTGGCCGCCGCTTTCGGAGTGTGGATGTTTAACCACGCAACACGGAACACGGAACATGGAACATCGGTCGTAGCGCAAGAAACGGAAAAGGCTGTTCTGGTAAGCGAGCCCATCAGCATTCTTCCATTTGTCAGCCTCAAACAATCCAACGCCGCGTGGGCGACCGCGAAGAGCGCCTCCAAAATCCCAGGCCGTGCGCTCGCTGGAGTGGTCAATCACCATGTGCTGGCTGCGGATTTAATCGCGCATTTTTTCCTGACGCTTAAAGCTTCGCAGCCTGGCATCAAAAGATTCGTCGTCATCTCGCCAGATCACTTTAAGCAGGGGAGCAGTCCCGTCTCTACGCACGACAGGCCGTACGATACGCCTGACGGCATGGTTCAGATCGATACTTCAGCCACACAGGTGCTGGTCATGTCAGGTTCCGCGAATTTTGAGAATGGCGCGATGTTCGAACGTGAGCACGGCGTAGGGGCACTCATGCCTTTTTTAAAACACGAATTTCCAGCCGCAACGGTCGTCCCAATAGCTGTACGCGGCACCATGGACAAACAGCGGGCGCGCGCTTTTGGTCAGGAACTCTCGATTATCGTGGATGACAAAACTTTCGTCATCATCTCGTCTGACATGAGTCATTATCTGACCGAAGACGCGGCGTTGAAAAATGATGTGACGACAATGGAAAAGCTCGGGGAGCTGGACGAAAAGTTTTTCATTCTGGCCAAAGACGACCACATTGATAATGGCACAGCGCTCGTGATCCTGATGGGTTTATTCGACGCAGAAAAAATCAAACCCTCTTTCCAACTCATAAGCCACAGCATCTCCTCGCATTACGGCGGAGACAAAAATTACACCACGAGCTACATCACGGGAGTTTGGAGTGAGCAGAAATAAAAACCGCCGGGATGTCAATGCCCGGCGGATGTGGTGTAAGGGTACGGCGCGCCGTACCCTTACGAGGCCAACAAATGTTTAATAATTTCCACGGGTTGTTCGAACATTAGGTTCTTTTCCAGTTTGCGGCGCACTAGGGGCTTCGAGTCCGAGGATAGTTCATTGGCCAAGACATGCATGACCTCTGCGGGCATGACCAAGTCGAGATGGGACACGCCGTGTTTGCGCACCAGCTCATCCGCCTGCTCCGCGACTTGTCGCACGAAGCTGTTGAGGCGCGGCGCATCTTTTTCTTCCACCGGACCGGCCACGCGCGAACCGTCCGACGAAACGAACGAACCTTCGTTGTCCTGTTTGTTTTCGCGCGGCACTTCTAGGGCTGCGATCTGCTCCAGGCTGTCACCCCCGGCCAAAAAGAATTTGGCGGTGGCTGAATCAGCGGTGATGATCAGCGTCTCTTGTCCGAATTTCTGCAGTTCTTGGGGTAGTTGCATATTATTTGAGTCTTAAGTCTTTTAGATATTGGATGAAAGGTTGTTCGTATTTGCCTTTGGCTGTGATGCACTTTACCACGGTTTGCAGTAACGGCAACTTGAGTTTGTATTTTTTGGCCAGGCGCGCGGCGATGCCAGCCGTGCGGATGCCCTCGACCGTGGTGAGCCCGAGCTTCTTCGGATCATTGGTGCGTGCGTGCACGAGCTTTTCGCCGTATGTGCGGTTGCGGCTGTGCGCGGAAAGTCCGGTCACAAGCAGATCGCCCAAGCCAGCCAGCGACATGGCCGTGCCTTCCTGCGCGCCTGCGGCTTTGAGCAATGCGCCTGTTTCCTGTACAGCCTGGGTCATGACCAAGGCGCGCGTGTTCATAGGCAAGTCCAAGCCTTGCGTGAGCCCGAGCGAGATTGCGTAAATGTTTTTGAGCGCCATGGCATAACCCACGCCCAGCAAGTCCGCGGAAGTCCCGGCTTTGAGGATATCGCCCTGGAAGCAAGCGGCTAAGCGTTTGGCGGCCGCGGGATTATCGCTTGCGATGAGCAGAGCCGAAGGTTTGCGGTGCGCGATTTCATTGGCGATAGCCGGTCCGCCAATGAGGCAATAATTTTTGCGCAGCTCTTTTGGTAAAAGTCCTGCCGCAGTTACGCCCAGAGGCAGTAGGGTGGTTTCGTCCAGGCCTTTGGTGATGCTGCCGATGAGCGTGCTGGGCTTGAGGAACGGTATGGCCTGGGTCATGACCTCTTTGAGCGCAAAGCTGGGCACGGCAAGGATCACCACGTCCGCATTGAGCAGCGCCTCGCTGATTTTGGCGTAGGCCCGGATGTTTTTTTGCAGCTTGACGCCTTTGAGGTATTTGCGGTTTTCGTGTTTGGAATTGATGTCTTGCGTAACATCCGGCTCGATGGAATAGATTTTGACTGGACGTTTATGCTCGGCGAGCACGAGTGCCAGAGCCGTACCCACGTTTCCGGCGCCCAGGATGGCGAATGATTTTGGCATAAGTATAGAGCAGGATAGCATGCGGATTTTAGATTGGATAAACCGCTTAGTGCCGTTCCAGGATGGTAACTGTACCTGACTGGAAAACCTGCGTCCACGACGTCCCGGCCAGGAGTGCTTCGAATCGCGCGGTCGAAGTTGTAGAGGTGAGCAGGAGATCGGTGGCTGAAGCCGCTGATAGGATGCTCTGCGCCTCGGCAGCATCCGAAGTCTGCATGAGCTCGTTCCACCGTACCATCTTGTTATGGTAATCTGGTGTTTCGTGATCATGCCCGACCCAAACCGTTTTTCCGCTATATGGCGGAGTCCAGCAGTTGATCCAAAAGTCATCTGTCACGATGATTTGGGCGCTTGTATCGCGGGACAAATAGCTCCAGGCCGCGAAAGTCTCGTTTGGCCGGAAGAACCAGACGGCCTTGGACGGCTGTTCGATCCAAGCCAACTGCGTGGTCAGGATATGGAACGTGTTGAGTCCGACTGCCAGAAGTAGTATCGGAGCAAACAGCAGATGCGTCAGCTTGTCCATCCTTGAAAGTAGTCTGTCCTTGACGCGGCTCCAAAACGGCAAAGTGAGCAAAATCAAAGCCGGACCAAGGCATTCAAGGTATTTTCGTTTCCAAGGAAAGGGCAAAATCATGCAGATGACGGCGCTAAGCATCCAGGCGATCACCCAATATTCTTTAGTGCCAATCTTGATTTTGCGTGCGTAACGCCACCAGACTGCCACGCCGAATGGCAGAAGCGTGAAGATCCACGAGATGAAAGGCGGAAGTTCCAAGTTGTTGGCAAGCAGATGGTGGTTCCTGAAGACCGTGTCGAAAGCCAGCGGCGCATATATCAAAACAGCAGGGATGAAAGAGCAAGCCAGCACCAGATAATTTTTAAGTTTGATTTTGAAACGAGCTTGAGCCAGGGTCAAGATGCAATAGATGATAAACAATGGCGCGAAATATGGATGAAAAGACAGGAGCAGACCCCAGCACGCCATGGCTAACCAGGAGCGGCGCAACGAATCTTCATTCACCGCCTGCCAGGTTAAGCGCAATCCGGTGATGAGCAGGGCCGCGGATAGGATGATGTGGG
>CAIKNB010000008.1 GCA_903828685.1 Candidatus Uhrbacteria bacterium
CGACTGCTTGCCGAAATATTTCTGCAGCTCTTTCAGACGCTCATTTTGCAGATATATTTTTTTATGCAATTTCTTCAGTTGCGCTTCGGCCTTCTTAGGCTGCTCGATCAACGCCTCCAACAAAGGATACGACTGGTTGTAGTTGACCTTGACCACCGTATCCTGATGCTTGGGGTCGTGCATGACGAAAACCAAATGTTCGCCGCCACGCGCTTGGAGCTGCGGTGAATATTTCGGTCCCAAGAGCCTGTCCACGGCCCAATATAAATTCGGATTGATGCTATCCGGCGGTTTGCGCGCCAGCTTGGTCATAGCCCAATCTTGAGTCAGAGGTTGTGTTTCGGGTTTTAGCTCGTGGTATGACATAAAATCATTGTTCGAATATCAGCTTGAACTCGTCTCTCCAGGTCTTGGCCGGAATCTTTTCCAGTTCCGGAACGCGCACCCGTTCAGGCGCGTCGGTCAGCAGAGCCAGCGCATTGGCCACGCGCACCGAATTCAGGACGTTCAACGCCACTCCGCGCAGACGCGGCGTCAGTTCTTCGCCGCGCTTGAGTCGCTCTATCGCGATTTCCAAATCGATGACTGAATAATCCCCCAAGGGTAACGCGTCAGGCATAAGCAATTCCCAGCCTTTTTTATCTTTGACCAGCACCACATTGTCCTTGCCCGCGAGTTCCAAAGGTATGCCTGTATCCTGGATGAAATGCGCCATCTCGCCGGCGGTATCGCGAAGCTTCTCGAATAACGCCGGGTCGTATTTTGCCTCTTGCATCAGAGGCCACAGCGCGGGATAAGCCCTGAGCACGGCTTCGCGCTGCGCTTCCGACGAAAGATCGCTCCGGCCCTTGCCTGCCAGGATGTCGTGCGCCGCATCATAATCCACGCGAGCCATAATATCCTGCGTACGGTAAAACCTGCCCGAGGCTTCGGGATAATACGAAGTCAGAGAGATGCGCTGCGCCGCAGGATCGGTAAGGCTCTCCTTTTTACGCTGCGCCAGCACCAACGCCGGTGCGGATTCTATATCCTTTACTTCACTCGCCAGGTTGGGGCGCAACTGATGGATGATTTCGCGCGACACCGGCACTTCGCGCAGCTGGTACTGCTGAGCCGGCACTGCGTTGTATCCGAAGTATCTGCGGATCTGCGCGGTGATCTCGCGGCGCTGCGCGATTTTTTCTTTTAGTCCTGCGACCTCTTTCTTCAAACGCTCTGGGTCGCCGGACATTTTGGCACGGATAGCCGGCATGCTCTCCTGATAATTCACTTTGTACACGATGCCGCGGTGCTTGGGATCCTCAAAATCGAACACCAGATGCTCGCCGCCTCGGGCCAAAAATCGCGGCTCATGCTTATCTGGCAACAAACCATTGACCGCACGGAACAAAACCGGCGGCAGATTATCTGGTGCCGGCTTAAAAGCCTTTTTTGCCTTGACAAAAGGCTTTTTGAACAGCTCCGGAGGATTCTTCATAACTCGTTGCGCATATCGTACAGCCTGTTGCGCATATCGTACACCGCCCAAAGAAAACACCGCGCTGGAGTTGCGCGGTGTGCGATTGCCGTGAGTTGCGGCGAGCTACTTCTTGCAGTAGATGTCGACGCGGAACTCACCTTCGTCGTCCGTGTCTCGCGGCTTGGCGGTCTGCTTGATCACGACTTCGAATTCGCCTTCCGTGATAGCCAATCTCAGAATGCTGTCTTTTGCATACTGAGCTTTTTTCTGAGGACTGGTTGAATCCGTCCTTATCCTTGAAAAAAGTTGCGCATGTCCGTGCAGTCGCGCGGCGTTGATGGCATTGGCCAATTCAGTTTCTTGTGTTTCGGGTCTATCCAGTGTACCAACGAGCGGCTTACCTTTGAGATGCAACATCAATGCCAAATTCTGTTCCATGACGCCTTCCTTTCCGAATGAGCGTTGCTGACTGCTTAGCATTTTCAGGCGTTTCCGTCAATACCGTAGGGGCGACGCATGCGTCGCCCCAACAAATCCGACAAGAAGTTATGTATAAAAAAACA
>CAIKNB010000009.1 GCA_903828685.1 Candidatus Uhrbacteria bacterium
CCATGCCTTACCACTTGGCTACCTGGCCGAAGTACCCAGTAGCTAGCAGCTTGTAGCTAGAAGCTAGGGCATCTTTCCGTTGGCGAATTTACCAGTCATGCCATAAATTGTCGAGTCATACAAAAACCCCCGGAGTTCACCGGGGGGTTAATTTGTCTTTTACAATACTTCGATCTTCACGTTGCGGTGGATGCCGAACTCGCGGTCCTTTTGGGATGAATCCATCCAGACGTCCACGCGATTCTGATAGCGTGCGTTCATGCGGTCATGCACCTCAAAGACCTTGTCGCCGAACAAATCCGGAATACGCACCTTGGTGCCGAATTTAAGGAAGTTGGCCGCGATGATGCCGTCGCGCACCTGCGAGCCGTCAGCCGTGGTAAACGGGTCATCATCGCACTCTGCAACCGTTGAAGCATAGGCCGTGACTGTTACCATGACCGTCCTGGCAGCCGTGGGCAAATGCCCGTCAAAACGCTGCGGCACGGTCAAAACCGGGTCAGGCGTGACCTGGGCCTGGGTCGTGGTGGCGTCAGATCCCTGCACCACAGGCAATATGGCATCAGCCTGAGCTGCCTGGACATGGGAATTGGTAAGCAAAAGCACGACTGTCAAAACGGCCACGGCTTTACGCTGGTTTTTGGTGAGCTTGAAAGTATTATGGAGTAGCCCCATAGTGTGTGATTCGGTACAATGTGTCTTGCGCCTGGGTTCTTAGGCGCTAAACTGTAGATAATTGCAGATTTGACCAATTTTGTCAAGGGTTGGAGGCCATAATTTGTCTAAATTAAGCCAAAAAATCAATTCTAGCTATGCCTATTAAGCACCTGATCACCAAGACCTGGCCGCAAAACAGCTCGCCAGCACCCAGCCGGCTCCAAAAAAAGGAAAAGCAGAAAAAATGGATCCTGACTGGCGCATTAATTTGCGGTTGCCTGCTCCTGGCCGGTGCTTTATTCGTGAGTATGGCCATGGCTTGGCTCTCGCGCGACCTGCCTGACCCCAATACTTTGATAACCCGTAACATCCAGCAGTCCACGCAGATCTATGACCGCACTGGCACGCATCTGTTGTACGAAATCCACGGCGACAAAAACCGGACCTTGGTCCAAATCAAGGATCTACCCGATTACGTGCCTCATGCTACAGTGGCCATCGAGGACAAAACCTTTTACACCCACCACGGCATCAGTTGGACCGGCATGTTTCGCGCTCTCATCATGAGCGTGCTCAAGGTCCAAAAGATCCAAGGCACTTCCACGCTCACCCAGCAGCTGGTCAAGAATGCAGTGCTGACCAACGAGCGCACCTTCACGCGCAAAATTAAAGAAGTCTTGTTGTCTTTGCAGATCGAACGCGTTTTCAGCAAAGACCAGATATTGCAGATGTACCTCAATGAGGTGCCCTACGGTTCCACCATGTATGGCATCGAATCAGCGGCGCAAAATTATTTCGGCAAATCAGCCAAAGACCTGACCTTGGACGAAGCCGCGTTGCTCGCCGCCATACCCCAAGCGCCGGATCTGTACTCGCCTTACGGCACAGGTTTGCACGGCGACAACCGCAAACTTCTGGTGCAACGCCAACATTATGTGCTGGATCAGATGCAGGAGCAGGGCTATATCACCAAACAGCAAGCCACGGACGCCAAATATATCGACACGCTCAAAAAACTGGCGCCCAAAAAGATCGGCAATATCTCGGCGCCGCACTTTGTGATGTATGTGCGTTCTTTGCTCATCGACAAATACGGACAAGACGCCGTCGAAACAAAAGGCCTCAAAGTCATCACCACGCTGGACTGGGACAAACAGCAGATTGCCGAACAAGAAGTCACCAACGACGTGAACAAACTCGGAACCAAATATAAATTCACCAACGCGGCCATGGTTGCGTTGGATCCCAAGAGCGGCAACATCCTGGCCATGGTCGGCTCCAAAGATTTCTTTGACGACGCGCATGATGGCCAGGTCAACGTGGTCTTGAGTCCGCGCCAACCAGGTTCTTCCTTCAAACCGATTGTGTATGCGGCTTCGTTCATTAAAGGCTACACGCCTGACACCATGATGTGGGACGTGAACACGGTGTTCAAGACGGATATAAAGGATTACTCGCCCAAGGACTATGACCTGAAGGAACATGGCCCGCTCACCGTGCGCCAAGCTCTGCAAGGCTCGCTCAATATCCCGGCAGTGAAGATGTTGTACTTGGTAGGCGTGGGACGCGTGTTGGATTTCGCCGAACAGCTGGGCTACACCACGTTGAGCGATCGCAGCCGCTTCGGCCTTTCCTTGGTTCTGGGTGGCGGCGAGGTCAAGCTCTTGGAACACGCCAACACCTATGCCGCATTCGCCAACCAAGGAGAACAGTATCCGATAAACGCCATTCTGAAAGTCGAAGATGCCAACGGTAAAACGCTCGAGGAATACACTCCGCCCGAACCCAAGAAAGTCATGGATCCGGATATTACGGCCGAAATCTCGAACATCTTGTCAGACAACCAGTCACGCGCCTACATCTTCGGCCTGCATAATTATCTGACCTTGGGAGACCGTCCGGTAGCGGCCAAGACCGGCACTACCAACGACTTCCACGACGCCTGGACCATGGGCTATACGCCGTCGCTTGTGGCCGGTGTGTGGGTCGGCAACAACGACAACGCAGCCATGACGCGCGGCGCAGATGGCGCCCTAGTGGCTGCGCCCATCTGGCACAACTTCATGCAGCGCGCCCTGGCCACCTCGACCGTGGAATCTTTCCCGTCCTTGCCGCCCAATACCGCCACCAAGCCCATGCTGACCGGCCAGAGCCTGCAGACCACGGTCAACATCGACAAAGTCACGGGCAAGCTGGCCACGGAGCTCACTCCCTCCGACATGATCGTGCAGCAGACTTACCACGAAGCGCACTGCGAATTGTATTACGTGGACAAGGATGATCCGCGCGGCCCGGCGCCCTCCGATCCCACACAGGATCCGCAATACGCCAACTGGGAAAGCGCGGTGCAGGATTGGGTCAAGCGCAACAACTGGAATACGACTTCTACAGCTCCCGCCGGATATGACGACGTGCACACGCAGGACAACGAACCAGTTGTGCAGATCACCGATCCGCAAGCCAACGCCACCTGGTCGGCGCGCAGCGGCGCCATCTCGGCGAACGTCACGGCCAGGCGCCAGATTGTCAAGCTCGAAATCTGGTCCGAGGGTTCGCTCATCGGTTCCAAATACAGCGAACCTTGGGTCGTGCCAATACAATTTCCGAGCTTGATGGATAAGGGCTACCACGACCTGACAGTCACAGCCATCGATGACGTGGGGAATCGCGGCTCGGCCACCATAACCGTGAACCTAAATGCCGACCCTGTGCCTTTGGATCTCAAGATCACCCAACCGTCCAACGGCGCGCAGCTCACGAACTCGGATTTCCCTTTGAATATAAACGTCTCGACCAGCGACCAAGCCGGTGCCAAGAAAATCGACCTGTATTACCAGACGCCAGATGGCTCGACCCAGCTCTTGGGTTCAGAAATCTCGCCCCAGAGCGGCTCCCTGCAATTCATTTGGAAGCAGTATCCGGGACCTGGCACATACACCATCTTTCCGTCATTGGTGGACAACGGCAACAATGCGCACCCGGGCAACCAAATCAGCGTGATCGTGCAATAAAATTTCTGAATATAAAAAATCTCCTCCGGTATACGCCGGAGGAGATATATTTATTGCCTGATAGGCATCACTATATATTGATAAGCTTCGGAACTTCCTTCCGGAGACAGAAGCAGGGGATTCATGGAATCGATTTGTCGCACCTTGATGCTTTCGCCGCCCATGGCAGCCAGACCATCTCCCAGATAACGAAAGTTCAAAGTCACTGAATTCTGGATGCCGCTGACCGATCCCTTGAGCACGGTCTTGGTCTTGCCCACGCCTTGGTCAGCCGACTCCACGGTGCACGTGCCGGCATCCGGGTCAAAAGACAAATGCACGTCGAACAGTCCTTGGCGCGAGAACAAGCTCGCGGCGCGCACGGCTTTTTGCAGCTCTGAACGGTTGAGTATGGCTTCGGTCTTGAACTGCTGCGGGATGATTTGTTTGTAATCCGGGAACGAGCCTTCAATCAAACGCGAGATTAGTTCCACATTGCCGAACGTCATGACCAATTGGTTCTCGGTGAAGTTCAAAGTGACGGCTTCGGGCACACCCAGCTCGTCCTTATACGCGCCCAGTATCCTCATGGCCTCTACTAACGAGCGCGCGGGAACGATATAGCGTGAAGCTGCGCCATGACCGTTGCAGGGCAGGGAGCGTTCAGCTAAGCGGTAGGAATCGGTTGCCACCAGCGTGGCTGTGGAGCTGCCCGCGTTCTCGCCAAAAAAACATGCCACGCCTGTGAGCTCCGGCCTTGATTGCGAGGTGGAGACCGCAAAGACCACTTGCGACAAAGTGCGCTTGAGATCAGCCGAGGTCATGGTATAGCCATGGTCGCGCGCCAGCTTGGGCAACAAAGGAAACTCATTGGCTGGTATGCCCTTGAAGACGGTCTCTTGTTCTCCGGATTTGACCTCCATTCCCTCTTCGGTCAAAACCAACTCGACCTTGCCCGGAGGCAATAGCGAGATGTAGTCCATGAACAGTTTTGCCGGGACGCTGTATTCTCCTTCGACTTCGACTTTGCCGCGGACCGTACAATTTACAGCCATCTCCAAGTTCGTTGCCGACAGCTTCAAAGCTCCGGCTTCTGCTTTTAGCAGAACGTTGCCCAACACAGGCAGATTCACATTCTTCCCAGAAATGTGTCCGACCATGTTAAGTCCTTGAAGTAGGTTTTCTTGTGTACAGGCGAATTGCATATTCTTATGTTAGTGAGAAGAATATAGAATCAGTAGTAGTAATAAGGGGTGGGGATGAAGTGGAAAAGTCAGGAGAGCAAGTATTGGCAAGGGATTGAGGATTTTTTTCTTTGCGTGTTAGGTGGAGCGTGTGGGGATGAAAGCGCTTCAGGTGTGAATGGTTTTGTCTTTGGTTCGGAATTAGTCCCAGCCATCAACATCCAATCAACAGCCTTTAAGACATGGATGTGGATGTATAGAGCTTCTCTCGGATAAGCGAAATATCGCGCTTTAGTTGTTCGTCGGACTTAAGCAAATCGCAGACTTTACTGCAGGCGTGCATGGCCGTGGTGTGGTCGCGACCGCCCACATGGTTGCCGATGGCCGGAAAAGAACACTTACCCTCTTCGCGCAGCAGGTACATGGCGATTTGGCGCGGAAAAGCCAAGCGTTGTTCGCGGCTTTTGCCCAGCATTTCCTCCATGGTCAGGTCAAAATAAGCGGTCACCACCTCGATCAGGCGTCGCGGCGTAATGCTGCGTTTGGGCACGTTGGGCACAAAGCTTTGCAGCAGGGATTGGACTGATTCCAGCGTCGGGACCGTATTCTTGAATTGATGGTAGGCGATAATCTTGTTCAGCGCGCCTTCCAGCTCGCGTACGTTCATCTGCACAGTGCCTGCGATATAGCGCATGATTTCGTTGCTCAACTGCAGATTCTTTTCGTGCGCCTTAGCTTCGAGAATGGCTACGCGCGTCTCAAAATCAGGACTGGAGACATCCGTAATCATGCCCCATTCAAAGCGCGACAGCAGGCGACTCTCCAAACCTTGGATATCCTTAGGCGAGCGGTCTGCGGTGATGACAATTTGTTTATTGTTCTGATGCAGCGTATTAAAGGTATGGAAAAATTCCTCCTGCGTGCTTTCCTTTCCGGTCATGAATTGGATGTCGTCGATCAGCAGTACGTCCACGCCGCGGTATTGATCCTTGAAGTCCTTGCCCCGTCCGCTGCGTACAGCCTGGATGAATTCGTTGGTAAAGCGCTCGCAAGTTGCGTACATGACTTTTGCCGAGGGCTTGGTGGCAGCTACGTGGTGGCCAATAGCCTGCAGCATATGCGTCTTGCCCAAACCCGATCCTCCATAGATGAAGAGCGGATTATAGACTTCGCCGGGCTTGGCCGAAACCGCCATGGCTGCGGCATGCGCCAGCTCATTAGCCTTGCCAACTACAAAGCTTTCGAATTTATAGCGCGGGTTCAGACCGACATCGCTGGCGCCGGCTGACGGAGCCTCTTTGGCCTCGTAAGAATTCTCTGAAACCGAGTGCGAGGTCTCGATTTGATCCGCGAATTGCTGCAAAGGTGTCGTATTGCGCACTTCCACGCGGTAAGCCACTTCGCGGATGTTGGATTGCGTCACGTTGCGCAACGCGCGTACGATGGCTTCATGGTATTTTTTCTCCAACCAGGCCTTGGTGAAGGTATTAGGTACGGAAATAACGACTTTTACGTTGTCAAAAGACGAAACAAAGGTGTTTTTGAACCACGTGGTAAAGTTAGCTTTGGACAGCGTGAGTTCCAATTCGCCCAGTGCAGCGCGCCAGATTTCGTTATTATCCATATGAAATAGAGGTGCGAAATAAGAAGTGATTTATATGAATATCAACAGCCGGTATATGAATTGTCAAACATGTTGATAATAAGTGGATAAAGTATATCGCCATCTTGTCAAATCTAAAAGCCTTTGGTATAGTTTTTCCATTAACTAAGCTAAAAACATGCCAAAACGTACTTATCAACCCAAAAAACGCCGGTATGTGAAGATCCACGGATTCCTTTCCAGGATGAGCACCAAGACCGGACGTCAGGTTTTATCCCGTCGCAGGGCCGCAGGCCGCAAGCGCCTTGTGGTCAAAAAGGCTAGATAATGAGAAAATCCCGATATATCTCGGGATTTCTTGTTTATGTTGCCTAAACCTAAAAGACTGACCAAAAAAAGGGATTTTTTGAAGTTGGCCTCGCAAGGGCACACGGTTTTTGGGCCATTTGCCACCTTGCGCATACGCCAAGTCCCGAAAAAGGCCACACAGGTGGCGTTTATTACTTCAACCAAGGTATTCAAGAAGGCTGTTGACCGGAATCGCGTCAAACGCCGGTTGCGCGAGGTAATCCGGGAGCTTTGGCCCGAATTACCTGCGGAAATGCATTTACTCTTTATTCTCAAGCCCGAGGCGCTGAAGGCCGAATGGCCGGCTTTGGGCGAGGAGGTCAGGCGCATGCTCTCCAGAATCCCCGAAGCTTTGTCCAGACCGGCTAAGCCGTCTTCGCGCGCGCTAAAGCAAAAGGCCAAGATGGCGCGGCCCAAAGTCACAAACGTCAAATGAAGCTTTCTCATCTGCCGCGGCGCGGCGGACAACTCTTGATTGTGATCTACCAGCGTACGCTGTCATTCGATCATGGTTTGATGTCGCGTTTCACGCGCTACCAAGTTTGCCGGTATCATCCGACTTGCTCGGAGTACGGTTATACTGCCGTGGGCAAGTACGGAATCCTCAAAGGTTCTTGGATGACGTTCAAACGCATCTTGCGTTGCAACCCCTGGTCGCTGGGCGGCTACGATCCGGTACCGTAGGTCGACTTAATTTTTCTTCGATGTCGGAAATATGTCCTGGCACGTCCAGGATTTTTTGTTTGGAAGAATGGCCTTTTAAAATTTCGATTGAAGTTTTCGGGATGTCCAAAATGTCGGATAAGAATTTTATCAGCGCTTCATTGGCTTTGCCTTCGATGGGCGGAGCTGCGACGCGGATCTTCCACGTTGCTCCTTCGCGCCCCGCGACTTCTGATTTTGACGCATTGGGTATGATGCGTACCGAGAGCTTAGCCATGCTTGAAGATGTTGAGCAGTTCGCGCGTCACGCCAGGCGCGGAGAACACGATGTCGCGGTCGCCGATCTTCCACTCCTTGCCTTGCGGTGTGGTGACCTTGCCCCCGGCTTCGCGCACCAAGAGCGCACCTGCTGCCACGTCCCAAGAATTTATGCCATGCAGGACGGAGTATTCGGCGCGTCCTGAAGCCACCCACGCGGCTTCGAATACGGCCGCACCCAAGCGCCGCGTGACGCGCGACTTCTCGCTCAGTTTGGGAACGTGTTTGAGTCCGCGTATGCGTTCTTCCGGCAGGTAGCCGTAGCAGAACAAACCGAATGCGTCCTTGATTTTTTTGACCTTTGAGACTGAAATCTTTTTGTGTTCATTGCCTATGATTTGCCATGCCCCGCCGCCCTTAATCGCCATGTAGCATTCATGCATAATAGGCAGCGAAATCAAGCCAAATATAACCTCTTTATTGCAGGCCAGGGCCAATGAGATGCCCCACAAGGGCAAATGCGCAGCATAATTACTCGTTCCATCCAGAGGGTCCAAAATCCAATTGCATTCTCCCCAAGGCGTGCGCCGCTTGTCCTCTTCAGAAATCACTCCGATGTCAGGCGTCAGCTTCTTCAGTACCTGTTTGATGGCCGTGTCCGAAAGCAGGTCGGAACGCGTGATGATCTCGGAATGCTTCTTGAATTTGTAATCTCCGGGCTTGCGCTGTTTAAAGTTCTTCAGCAGCACGACCTCTCCGGCTTTGATGGCCGCGAGTCCCGCAGTTTTTACGTCGTGGGAAAAATGTTCCATACCACGGAAATATACCATAAAAAAACAGGAGCGGCTCATTGGCCGCTCCCATCGTTTCATTTCTTCAGCGCCTTCTCTTTGAGCGCCTTCAGTGTTTTACGATTCTTGATCTGGGCTGACACGTAGTCGCGGTACTCAGCCGAGCTTACGCGTTCGCGTACTTCTTTGTCTTCGGGTTTGATGCGTTCCAGTATGCGGTCGATTTCCGCATCTAATTCTTTTTCATCCACTTCGCAGTTTTCGCGCCCGGCGATTTCCTTGAGCGCCACCGCGGTCTGCACGCGCAGGATGGCTTGCGGCACCAAGTCGAGCTTGAGTTGGTCCTTGGTTTTCTTCAGGCTGCTCAGGTAGTCTTCCATGTTGCCGCCTTGTTCCTCGACTCCGTCTTCCAGCTCGTGCAGCATGCGGTGCACTTCCTCATTCACCAAGTTGTCCGGGATGTCGCTGAAGCGCGAACCTTTGACCAGCTTCTCCAGCATCTCGATCTCCGCCGCCTCTTCGGCCTTGCTGTCAGCCTCCTGCTGCAGGTTTGATTTGATGAGTTCCTGGAGCTTGGCCAGCGATTCCAGTCCGAGGTTCTTGGCGAATTCATCGTTCAGTTCTGGCAGTTTGAGTTCAAGAACATCCTTGACCGTGGCGGTAAAACCGGCTTTTTGGCCAGCCAAAGCCTTGGTGTAGTGCTCTTTGGGGAATTCCAGTTCGAATTTGACGGTCTCGCCCTTTTTGGCGCCCTCGAGTTTTTGCGCAAAGCCCGGGATATAGTGCGCTTCATTCAAATACACGCGATAGTCGCGCGAGGTTCCGCCTTCTACCGGTACGTTGTCTTTGGTGATTTCCAAGTCGATGATGGCCAGATCGTCCAAGGTCAGCGCGCGGTCTACTGCTGTTTCGGTGCGGCGCATCTTGCGCAGGTCTTGGATGGCTTTGTCCGCTTCTTCGTCTTTGATTTCGTGCTTCTTCACTTCGGCCAAAGGTTGCGTGTAATCCATCAGGTTGGTGACTTGCGGCATGACCGAAGCCGTGACCGTGAATTCGATATCCTGCCCCGGCACGAGTTTGTCCACGCTGATGTGCGGCGAACCTAGCGTGTCGATATTTTCGTCCAGCACGGTTTTGACATAGTTGGCGCGCACGATGCGCTCCAGTGCGGTTTCCCAAATGAGCATCTCGCCGTATTCACGCTTGACGTCATCGTAACCGGCTTTGCCCGGACGGAAGCCTTTGATGGGTTTGGCCGTGGAAATCTCGGTTACGGCTTGTTCTAAATACGGCTTGGCTTCTTCGGACGTGACCGCGAACTTAAGCTCCACTTGGGACTTGGGTAGGAAAGTGATTTTAGGTGAAGACATAGGGTTTATTTCAGTCGTCCGAGAATAGCGTCAACCGCGGGAAATGTCAATGCCAAAGGATATCAAAACGTAGGGGCACGACGCGCCGTGCCCCTACAGGATCGATTGAATTATCTTATGTATCCCAGCGGGTTCACGCGCTTGCCGTTGATCACGACTTCGAAATGCAAGTGCGTGCCCGTGGAGCGGCCGGTCGTGCCCATCATGGCGATGACCTGTCCGCGTTTGACTACGTCGCCGGCTTTGACGAACAGTTTGGAGGAATGACCGTAGCGGGTTTCCATGGTCGGACTATTGCGGATCAGTACCATCAAGCCATAGCCCGCGTTGCTCCATTCGGCTTTTTCTACCACGCCGTCAGCCGCGGCATAGAGCGGCGAAGAATAATCACCGTCGATATCAATGCCGATGTGGCGCCAGCTGAAATATTGGTTGATGGTGTGGCCAGATGTGGGCCAGAGCAAGCGAGTCGAGGGCAGTTCGCTCGTATCCGCATCTGCAGGTTTCTTGGTGGGTTGTGCAGTGATGACTTCGCTCAAATCAGGCGCAGGTTGTTCCGGGGCATTGGCGCGCGCCACGACTTGGCTGCTGGTCTGCGCGATCTCCGCAGGCCGTCCGCCAGGCACCATGATTTCGCTGCCCACGGCCAGCTTCGCATCGGACGTCAGGTTGTTGAAGCTGGCGATTTCATCCGCATCGCCGTTATAGCGCTGCGCCAGCTTGCCGATGGTGTCGCCTGATTTGACCTTGGCTAGGATGCCCGAGGTGGGCGGGATGCGCAGCACGTCTCCGGGTCGGATATATTGTTTGCCTTGCAAGTCGTTGTTCCACAGGATCGTGCCCACATCCAAACCAAAGCGCTGCGCGATATCGCTGATGGTGTCGTTCTCTTGCACTGTGTAATTAACGGTCTGGCTGCGCGGCGCCACCGGAGCGTTGCCTGAGGTGGAATACGGCAGGGCAGCGATGGTCCCGGGCACTGATAAGGATTGCGTCTCCGGCCCCGCAGTCTCCGTGTAATCAAAGTCTATATGCGGGATGTTGATCAAAGTGCTCGAACCTAAGTAGTTGGTGTTCTTGACGGTTTGTTCCGGTCTGACCGTCTCCTCGATGATTTGCGTCTGCTGATCCGTGGCCAAAGCGAAGAGCAGGCTTTGTTGGCCTACGTCCTGGGCGTGAGCTTGCCGGTTCTGCAGATTAGCCAAGACCGTGACCACGGCCAAAAGCACGATTACGCCATGGAATAGGTAGCGATTGGTGAGCAGAAAAAAAATAAAGCCGCGCGTTGGCAGGGAAAGCCGGTGCAGGCGGAGCCGCGCGGTCACGATCAAACGGTAGATCGGAAGTATTAGGACGCGTGAAATCAGGCGACCGACAGGCGCTAAAACCTTTCCGGCTGCATGGCAAATCGCCTGCAGCGCGCGCTTGATGCGACGGGCGCCGTGGAACAAGGCTATGGCAACTCGGGTCGAGATTTTTTTTAGCGTGGAAGCGATAGTTTACCTCATGTATCAGCCGCAAGCGCGGCAGCCGTTTCGGCATCCGGTAGTACGGGTGCAGCAGGCTTGGGCTGGGGGTTAATTCGTCTGGGCCAAGAAGGCTAAAGAATGATTTTTGGGTTTGTACAACTTAACAACTTAACCCATATGCGTCAAGGGTTAAAAGGCTGATTTTGTCTCAACAGAGCCAAATTTATACCACCTGGCGGTACTGTAAAGCCTCTGCCACATGGCTTGCACTGACTTCTTCGGCAGCTTCCAGATCTGCGATGGTTCGGCTGACTTTCAGCACCCTAAAATACGCTCGAGCCGAGAGATGGAACCGATCCACAGCCTGGGACAGCAGGCTTTTGGCATTCACGTCAGGCTGGATCTGACGTCTGACCTGGTCGCTCGTTAGCTCGGCATTGGTTTTTGCCGGCAGTCCGGCATAACGCACGGTTTGCCGGTCGCGCGCCGCCTGTACGCGCGCCTGTATCTCATGCGAAGGTTCGCCGGCCGCAAGCTCGGTCAGCTTTTCGGTGGGCACCTTTGGCACCTCGATGGCCAGATCAATCCGGTCCAGGAGCGGCCCGGAGATGCGCTTGCGGTAGCGCTCGATTTGCAGCTGGCTGCAGATGCAAGCGCGGTCAGGATCCGTGGCATAGCCGCACGGGCATGGGTTCATGGCCGCTACAAGCAGGAAGCGCGCCGGAAAAGTCACCGTGCCTTGGGCGCGCGCCACCGTGACCATGCCGTCTTCCAAAGGCTGGCGCAGATATTCGAGCACGCTGCGCGAGAACTCGGGGAATTCATCCAAAAACAAGACGCCGCGGTGTGCGAGCGAAATTTCTCCTGGCTTGGGTACGGAACCTCCGCCGACCAGCGCGATGCCTGAAGCTGAATGGTGAGGAGAGCGGAAAGGCCGCCATGCAATATGCCCTCCGGGCGGCAAAAGTCCGGTGACCGAATGGATGCGCGTAATCTCCAAAGTCTCTTCGATGGTCGGGCGCGGTAAAATCGCGGGCAACGAACGCGCTAACAATGTTTTTCCCGAACCTGGCGGACCCTGCAATAAAATGTTGTGTGCGCCAGCGGCCGCAATCTCGAGCGCGCGTTTAGCTTGCTCCTGGCCGCGGATGGCTGACATGTCGTACATGCAAGCGACCGCGTCGCCGATCTCCACGCTGCGCTCCGGCGCCAACGGCAAAGTCGCGCGTCCGCAGATGTGATCCGCGACTTGTTTGAGATGTTCGGCTGTATGGATGCGCAAGCCCGGGACCAGCGCTGCTTCCCGGCCGTTCTGTTCAGGCACAATTAATTCCTCCACGCCAAGCTTGGCTGCCAGCATGGCGAAACATAAAATTCCTGGCACGGGTCGCAGTTTTCCATCCAATGCCAGTTCACCCGCAAGTAAGCGTTTTAGCGGTGGTGCGGGCGGTAAATCACCATGCGCAGTTAATACTGAAATAGCTATGGGAAGATCAAAGCCCGTGCCGGCTTTGCGCGAATCAGCGGGTGCCAGGTTGATGGTTATCTTGGTTCGCGGAAACGGCAGATCCGCATGTTTCATGGCGCTTTTGACGCGTTCGCGCGCCTCTTGCACGGCTGTGTCAGGCAAGCCTACGACCAAAAAAGCGCTGAGACCTGGCGAGATGTCAGCTTCGACTTCCACGGGGAAAGCTTCGATACCGCAGAGAGCTGCGGTCAAAACGGTTGCGGCCATAAGGCGGACGCAGCCTGCACCTAATTACACAGCTACACCTTGCCGGAGTCAGCGTCAACAGTCGTGTTGGGGATGGTTTTATGCGAAGTCTTGAAATACAACCAGGCATACCACGCGATGCCTATACAAATGAATGCGTCGCTCAAGTTCATGATGGAAGTGTTGCCGAACATCATCCAATCGAACACGTAGCCCAAACGTAGGCGGTCGAGCAGATTGCCCAAAGCGCCGCCTAAGATCAGAGACAGCGCGGTCCTGCTCCAAATTGTTTCGTTAGCTTGGGAAGAGAATGTCCGGTACGCGATATACGCCATGATGGCGCAAGTGAGGATGATGATGACGAGGCGCGGCACCGGCGTATTGGCGATAAGTCCGAAGTTGGAGTGTTGTGTAAATTCAAAAACACCGGGCCAGGGCCAGTGTTTTATGGTATGCGAACGCAGGTATGATTTTGAGAGCTGGTCTGCGGCAGCCAAGGCCACAATCAGCAGACCGAGCCGATACGAACCGCGCGTCTCCGAGTTCACATTTCCTGCGTCAGGATTTTTTTGCAGTTGATGCAGCTGGAGGATGAAGGCCGCGCTTCCAGGCGTTTTTCATCAATTTCCTTTTTGCAGTACTTGCAGACGCCGTAGTTGCCGGCATCGAGTGCCTTCAGGGCATCTTGCGCATCGCGCAGTTCGGATGAAATGCGCGCTTCGATCGAAAGCTCGTCAGCGTACTCGGTCACTTCGGCGGCGTTATCGTCTTCGGAATTGCTGCCTGATTCAGGATAGGTGACTTCAACATGACCGGGACGGGTCAGGTCGCGTTTGCCTAAATCATCCATCTGGCTGTTGAGTCGCTCGATTTCTTCGAGAAGCCGCTCTCGGAAATGGGCTATTTTGTCTGGTGTCATATTTTGGGTTTTTAGGTTGAGATAAGAAAGTATAGGCCGGGCATTTTTTCACGTCAACCCGCGGTCCCTGACCACCAGTGTGCCTTAAGTGCAGGCTAAGCTACAAGATGGCAAATGTAAGGCGCAAGAGTGACGTGATTTAGGCTGGGTTAGGCCGAAATGGCCAAGTAAGTAAAATCCATGTATTGAAACGTGTTTTTCGGGAATAAAAAGAAACCGCGGAGGGCCCTTAAATGTAGTATAAGTGGTCGCGCGGTTTCAGACCTGGGCGCGGGTTCGTGTCATCTTACTCCTTTTGTGAGCGAGTTTATTGGTCCGCCGAGGCGGATTGACGAGTGGAACACTCAAGCGACTTGGTCTATAAGAAGGAACTGCTGCTTCGACCCAACCCTGGTGGAGCCCCAGATGGACCTATGGCCCATATAGCGGGGATACCGGTTGTTTTTTGATTTGCTTTTTTCTTTTTGTGTTCTCTCGAGGAGAACGGGGGTCGAGTCAAGGCATTGAATTGGCTTCCATAAGGTAAGTCATGGAAGTCTATCTTTCGCAGTCAGAAGGTACGAGCGAGGTAATCGGCGCTCTTGGCGCTAGCGATCCTCGTTATTCCCAAACCCGGGAATAAGTTGGAAGTGAGAAATGCGTTTTCCGCATTTCCTGCAGATTTGATAAGGAGCTAAATTTATCCACAGGAGTGGATTCAACACAGAGCTGTGTCTGTGCTTAATCATCATACCGCGTTTTTGAAGCTTGCTCAATCCTCAGGGTATCTACCGTATGTTAAGCCAAGAATAAAAAAACCGTGTTTTTTATCCACAGATGATATCTTAAAGTGGATTATTTAAATGTGGATAAACCGTCAGTTTATGCACACGGTGGCACGACCATCTTGGTCATGGATCTCGAAAGAATTGAAAGTCGGGTTAGCTATGTTCCAGGATTGAAAAACCTTAGAAACGGCATTTTTTGATAGTTTGAAAATTAATCCGCCTGGTGAACACGAGTTTTGTTCAGTTTGGCTTTGGGTTGTGCTGCCAGCAATTAAATTGCCGTTTTTAAGCCAAAAATTCGTCTGCTTTTGCATGTCTGGCGTGCTTGAAGCCAGAGCTTGGATTTCGCCTACCGGCGGTTTTAGCTCCAGAGCCTGCGTGCCATCTTGGAGTTGATAGGGAACCACGTCATATAAACCAGCTGCGCTGGCCAGCTTGAGCAGGGTGGCTGAAGAGGGCGGAGCAGTAAAACCCAGCACGATATCCGGCGTATCGCTGTCCGTATATTTCCAGCCCACCAAGCTTGGCACGGGCAAATCGTCAGTTTCGATTCCGTAGGGTTTCAGAGCCTGTGAGATTGCAGGCCAAGCTTCTGGCATGATTTGTGTGTCGATCAGCACGTCGGCGTCCGAAGATTGCAAGCCTTGGCCTTGCGGCAAAGCTAAATCGGTTTGCCATTTGCCGTCTTGTACCGGTCCGCTAATGCGCAGCGTTTTATCTGCGGCCAGCTCTCCTGCATCCACGGACAAGAACATAGGATGCCAAATCAGATTGAAGGAAGATCCGGCCAAAAAGCCAAAGCCTAACCGGTGGTCAAGAATTAATGGTTTGTCGCTCCAGATGGTGAAGAGACCCGTTGATTCATGCCAGGCTGACGAAACCACGGCAAAACGACTGGTTACAGCAAAAGATGCAAACCCTTGGTCGGATTTAGCTACGCCAAAGATCACTGGCCACGAAGTGGAACGCGCAGCTTGGCGCCATACATCAGGCGCCAGGTCGGGTAATTGGCTTCCGCCTTTGGCCACGGCTAAGACTGGTGCGTCGGCAGGCAAGAGTTTGGCGCTAAGCGGAAAATAGACCAGCGCAGCCGCAAGCAACAAAGCAGCGGCTGCGCCGACCAATGCCCACCAACCCAAACGCGGTAAATGCGTTTGGGTTGTGTTTCCGAAACCCAGCAGAGGGCTGCTGCTGGGTAGGGTTTTGTTCGCGTCTTGCTCCATGAGCTGACTGCTTAGAAGATCGGGGGCACCGGAGGCGGAGGAGTCGGGGGAGTCGTGGGACGATCCTGGAAGTCAGGACGCGGTCCGCGATCTCCAAAACCTCCGCGCGAGCCACCATTGCCGCCACGGCCGCCGAAGCCGCCACGTGAACCGCCGCGCGGTCCGCCGTTGTCGCGCAACGGGCGCTGGTCTTCGTCGGATTCTTTGTAGTCAGGCGCGGCGCGCTTGATCGAGAGATTGACGCGGCCCATGGAATCTATTTCGTAGACCTTGACCGTGACCATGTCGCCAATCTTCACCACGTCGCCGACTTTGGCCACGCGGTACGGAGCCATCTCGCTGATGTGCACCAAGCCTTCTTGCTTGGGCGCGATTTCTACGAAAGCTCCGAAGTCCATGATGCGCGTGACCGGACCGGTAAAGACTTCGCCCACCGTGACTTCGCGTGTCAGCTGTTTGACCCAGTCGATGGCTTTCTTCATGCCCTCGGAATCCGTGGAGGTGATCATGACGCGGCCATCGTCCTCGATGTCGATCTGCACATTGCACGCGCCGATGATTTCGTTGATGACTTTGCCGCCTGGGCCGATGACGTCGCGGATGCGGTCCGGGTTGATGCGGATCATCTCGATGCGCGGCGCGAACGGCGAGAGTTCGGCGCGCGGTGCCGGGATGGCTTTTTCGATCACATCCAAGATTTTGAAGCGCGCGGTCTTAGCCATGGCCAAAGTTTCTTTGACCGTCTCGAGCGGGATGCCGTGGGTCTTGGTGTCCATCTGCACTGCTGTGATGCCAGTGCGCGTGCCTGCGACCTTAAAGTCCATGCCGCCCACGCCGTCTTCCAGATCCTGCAGGTCGGTGAATACGCGGAAGCGTCCGGTCTTTTC
Source organism: Candidatus Uhrbacteria bacterium (assembly GCA_903828685.1). GTDB lineage: Bacteria > Patescibacteriota > Patescibacteriia > 2-12-FULL-60-25 > 2-12-FULL-60-25 > CAIKNB01. The sequence continues at coordinate 16,844 of CAIKNB010000009.1, forward strand.
GTCGCTGGCCACGCCCATGGCGATGCCGGCCACTGGCGCCAGGATGGGTACGCCCGCATCCATTAAAGCCAATGTGGAACCGCAAGTCGCGCCCATGGAACTCGAGCCGTTGGAGCTTAAGACCTCGGACACTACGCGGATGGTGTAGGGGAACACGTCCTGCACGGGCAAGACCGGCATGATGGCGCGTTCAGCCAAAGCGCCATGTCCGATTTCGCGGCGGCCCGGACCGCGGTTGCTCTTGGTTTCGGCCACTGAATAGCTGGGGAAATTGTAATGATGGAAGTAGCGCTTCTTGATTTGGTATTCCATGGTGTCCAGAGTCTGTTCCATGCCCGGCGAGCCGAGCGTGACTGTGGAAAGCACTTGAGTGGCGCCGCGTTGGAACAAGCCTGAACCATGGGTGCGCGGCATGACGCTGACCATGGAGTCGAGCTCGCGGATCTCGTCCAGAGCGCGACCGTCGGCGCGTTTGCCTTCTTCCAGAATCAAGCGCGACACTTCGGCTTCGATGAATTCATCCACCAACTCGCAGGCGCGCGAGCGTTTGTCTTTGGCGATGCCTTCCTTTTCCAATTGCTCGTCCAAAGCTTGGGACAGGCGTTTGCCGGCTTGCTTGCGCGCGATTTTGGTTTTGAGCGGTTCGGTGAACAGGAATTGCGGAGCCAGGTTCTTGAGGTGGCCCAGGATGACGGATTTGAACAGTTCGTCCTCGGCCGCGATTTCGCGTTCCTCGTCGGTTTTGGGAGTGAACGGATCGGCTTTGGTTTTGCCGACTTCAGTCCTCACCTTTTCGATGAGCTCGATTACAGGCGCGAGTTGGGATTGCGCCCATTCCACGGCAGCCAACATGTCGTCTTCCGACACTTGCTTGGCACCGGCTTCCAACATGACGGTCTTGCCGTTAGCACCGGCTACCACCAAGTCCAAATCACCTTCGATGGTTTGGGCGTAAGTCGGATTCAGGATCCACTGGCCGTCTTTGCGGCCCACGCGCAGAGCGGCGAGAGGTCCGTCCCACGGGATGTCGGACATGCCCAAAGCGCAGGCTGCGCCGATGAGACCTGGGATGTCAGCGTCATTTTCCTGGTCATGCGAAAACACGGTGGCTACCACGGCCACTTCGTTGCGCATGCGATCGTCGAACAGCGGACGGATGGCGCGGTCGATGAGGCGGCCCGAAAGGATAGCCTCGTCGGTCGGACGGCCTTCACGCTTGATGAAGCGCGAGCCTTTGATGCGGCCGGCCGCATACATGCGTTCCTCGAAATCAACTTGGAGCGGAAAGAAATCCAAACCTTCGCGGATGCCGCCCATGGTGGCCGTGCACAACGCCACGGTGTCGCCATAGCGCACGGTGCAGGAGCCGTTGGCCTGCTGGGCCAAGAGCCCTACGCCGATGGTCAGGGTGCGGCCGCCCCACTCTATAGAGTAAGTCTTCTCTTTTTCCATACTGACGAAACGTTTTCGTCCGGAGACTTAATCCGCTTTGCGGATCTATGTCTCGGGACGAATAACGCGATTAAGTTTTAAGCGGGTTGATTCCCGCGCAGCGCGCACGAGATGTCATGCGCGTTCCGCGAGAGGCGACCTAAAAAGTCACCTTTACGCGCCGCGTTTTGCTGTCGCGGCCTTTGCCCGGCAAGTGCGGCAGCTTGGCTTCGGGCAGTTCTTTTACGGCATGTCCATGTTTGGGGCTGATGAGGAAGGCGCGGCCTTCGGTGGACAGGTCGAAAAAGCTGTCGCACACGACTTTGAGCTGCGCGTTGGTGGACTCGGCGAAGGCCGCCACTTCCACCAGCACGCCTTTGCCTTGCAGGTATTGCACCAGCGGCACGAAGTCGCCGTCGCCGGTCATGAGCACGATGGCATCAACCTTCTCGGCCAAGCGCACCGCATCCACGGCCATGCCCACATCCCAGTCAGCTTTCTTTTCGCCGCTCGAGAATTCCTGCACGTCTTTGACTCGTAGCTCGATGCCCGCGCTCTGCAGCGCCTCAAAAAAAGCCTGCTCTTCGCCGGTCTTGGATTTGGCGACGTAGGCGAAGACGCGCACTAATTGCCGTCCGCCAGCCACTGCATCCACGGCCTTTTCGAACGCTAAACGCGCTCCATGGATATGCTTGGCCGAGTGGTACATGTTTTGCGTGTCGATGAGCACTGCCACGCGTTGATCAAAACTAATCATAAGAGTATTGAAAAAGTATAAAGTATAAAAATATTGCTTACAAAAAATACCTTATTTAGGGTTTTTTGTCAATGGTATGGTCTGATGCTGTTAGCCGCACAAGTGAAAAAATAATACCCCGACTGAGCCATGTTTTAAGTGGTCATCAATCGGGGCGTGAGTTCAACCGCCTACGCGGGCGGCGGTCATAGAAGCATTAGCATGCTGGATCAAGGCGTGGGCCAGATAGCGGAAGAAATTCCCCACAGCTTTTGTGGTGCCATTATCCTCGATGCCTTTCGCATATTTCTGGATCAGCTCGGCCAGCTGCGGTATACATTCCGGCCTGTCACAGGCGTATTGTTCCAATGCCTTTTTTGATCCGTCGGTTACGAGCAGGCAGTTGCACAAAGCATCTGAGACTTCGTCCGGCGTTCCTTGTTTGAGCGTGCTCTGTAGCTCCGCGTTGTCCTTGACGATGTTGCGGAGAAATCCAGCCAAGTTTTCCAGGTAGTTCCTTTTTCCATTGCTGATCTTGGATCGCTCAATTTGCTTTTCCAGTTCATCTACCAAATCCTTGATGCGACTGGAATTGGCTATGAGCCAAGGGTGGAGGACCGGACGATTCACTTCGACTGATGGTCTGGTCATGATCCAGGCGGCGACATAGAGACTGCCGTGGGCCAGGGCTTCAGTGATTATTCGGTCTACTTTTTCCTTTTGCGATTGGAGTTTGGTCAGGAAGTACGCTAGGCGCTGAGCTCCGCGGTCATTCCTTTCGCGCAAAGCCACCATGAAGGTATTGAACATCGTTGTCGAGAGAATGGATTCCGGCGTGATCCTACACATGAGATGCCATGCTTCCGGCGTGACTGTTCTGTCTTGGACTGCAACGTCGACGAACAATTTGCAGACAAAATTTGAATCGTTCAAGGCGAGGAGGATACGTACTGCCTCTTCGTCAATTACATTCGCTTGCAGCGCTAAGCTGGCAGCCATCTTTGCGTGTTGACTTGATTTGGGCATGCTCTTTCTCCTATTTCCAAAGAACCAGCTTATACAATCGTATTTTTTGGTTTTTGTCAATGCCTAAGATGTGCAAGCCGCCGGATTTCTCCGGCGGCTTGCAGGCATCAAAAAAGGGCGGACACTTTGTCCGCCCTTGCAAATTACACTTTCAATTTTGCCATCAACTCGTCGTAACTCTTGGAGTCCTCACGCTTGAGGTACTTCATCAAGCGGCGGCGCTCGCCGACCTTCTTGATCAGACCGCGGCGGGATGAAAAGTCTTTCTTGTGTCCGCGCAAGTGCTCGGTCAGCTCCTTGATCTCTTCGGTCAAGATGGCAATCTGGACCTGGGGCGAGCCCGTGTCCGTGGCATGCGTCTTGAACTTTTCGATTATGCGCTTTTTCTTATTCGTATCCAACATGTGATTGTCGGAAACTGGCTGTTGCGTCCGATCCCATGGAATCGAAGCGATCTTGTCAGTTCC
>CAIKNB010000010.1 GCA_903828685.1 Candidatus Uhrbacteria bacterium
CACCCGAGAGCGAGGCGTGTGCGATGCCGTCGCTGAAAAAAGCCATACGGCGCAGCACCACGAAGATGCCGATGAGCGCGAGCAGACTGCCCAAGATTACGCCCGCCACCAGGGCACGTTGCATAAATGGAAAAGCCAAGAGCTCGATCATACGTCGTGGTGAATGTGTACATCCATGGTGGAACCGTAAAGCTTGTTGAGCGTGGCGCGCGTGAGCACCTCCTCGGGCGGTCCATGGCACACCAGGTTGCGGTTGAGGCAGATGACGCGGTCCGCAAAACTGTGCACGAACGTGACTTCGTGGCTGATCAGCAGGATGGTCACGTCGTGTTTTTTGTTCAGATGGTCGATGAGATCGTAAAAGGCCTTGGCGCCTTCGATGTCGATGCCCGAAGACGGTTCGTCCAGGAGTAATAGTTCCGGATCCTTGAACAGCGCCTGCGCAATGAGCACGCGCTGCAGCTGGCCTCCCGAAAGGTCGCCGATGAGTTTGTCTTGCAGGATGTCGACTTGCACTTCCTTGCAGATGCGGTCTGACTCGCGTAAGCTCGTGCGCGGTTGGTTGAACGACAAGAATTCGCGCACCGTGATGGGGATGGTGCGGTCAAAATCGAAATGCTGCGGCACATAGCCGAGACGCGGCAAGACTTCGCGCACCGGTTTGTCGAAGACTTTGATGCTGCCGGAATAGGGGATGAGCCCCAGCACCGCGCGAATGAAGGTGGATTTGCCCGAGCCGTTGGGGCCGATGACCGCGGCGATCTCGCCTTTTTTTACGTCAACGCTAACGCCATCCAGCACTGGCGTGTGGTCAAAACTGACTTTCAGGTCGCTGACCGATATGGCGTTAGGGTTTTTCATTCAAGGTTGTTGGCGATGGTTTGTGCGTTCTTGAACAGGATGTCGCGATAGCTCGCGATGCCGTTAGAGCCGCCCTCGGGATCCAGGTTAACGATATTCACGCCCGTATCCTTGGCCAGCGGCAGAAGCAACTGGCTCGAAAGTTCGGGTTCGCTGAACACGGTCTTGATATTATCCTGCTTGATGGTGTTTTCCAATGCCGCGAGTTCGCGCGGCGTCAGGTCGCGTCCGGGCACGGGTTCGAGCACGCCGTCCACCTTGAGGCCGTAAGCCGCGGCAAAATATTCCCAAGCATCATGGTGCGCGACGATTTGGTTTTGCGTTTTGCCTTGGAAGAGTATGCGGATTTGCGTGTCCAGCGCATCCAATTCCGATGCGTATGTCTGAAAACGGCGATTAAAGTCCGCAGCATGCGACGGATTGAGTTTGGATAATTCAGCGGCTACGTTCTGTGCCATGATTTTTCCGTTGGCCGCATCTAACCAATAGTGCGGATCAACGCTGCCGTCCGCCGCATGCCGCAGTTGTATGTTTTTGTCTAGCGTAACGACCTCGATATCCGGCTTGTTTTGCGCCAAGGTCAGCGACCAGTCGTCTATCCCATGGCCTATGGCAAAGATAGTTTTGACGTCTTGCAGCTGTTGTACCTGCAGCGGCGTGGGCTGGAAGGTATGCGGGCTGGCCCCGGGCGGCAACAAGGTTACGATATCCACGTCTGCTCCGCCGATGTTCCGCACGATGTCGGCCACGGGTAGGAAAGTCGCGGCCACGCTTAGTTTACCCGAACTTGCGCCGGGGCGCGCATTGCGCGGCAGGAGCAGGAATAGGCCGATGGTTGCAGCCAGTACCAGAAGTACGGCGCCGGCGATCAAAGCATTACGGCTCAAGGGCATATGCGCATAGTGTAGCAGATGCGGGGACGGCGCGGGTTTTGACCGGCTCGGAATTTTGGGCTATGGTGTCCGGCATATGTTCACCGAGTTCGCCACTATCCAGTTCAGCCGCGAAGAGCTCAAAGAGCTGCAGCAGGCATTGTTGCAGCGCGCCATGCTCGAGGATGAATTGCGCCGCGAACACGGATTGGAAAAAGCCGACAAGCATCCGTTGCTCGAAAAAATCGAGGCGCTTTTGGGCGAGAGTCAGGAAAAAATGCAGGTCGCTGACCAGGCATCGGAAGACGAGATGTGGGAATTCGCTTGGTATGCGTTCACCGACGAATGGGCTTGGTTCCGCGCCGGACAAGAGACGGAAGCATCAAAACCAAACGCTGGATTGTCCGCAAGCGAACGCAAAACCGCAGTCGAGAAACTGTATCACGATGATTTTGACCGTTACGTGGCAGAAATCGACATGTTAGATCAAGCAATGAAAGAAAAAGTCGAGAACCGCAAACCGGATCATAAAAAGGCTTCACGTTGAAGCGCTTCGGTTAGAGCATGGTGCAGGGGTTGACGAAAGGCCAAATTTCGTGTATGTTCACTGCGCACTTTGAGCCCTGACAAACTCCACACAAGATGTCTTAGAGGAGAACGACACCATGAGAGCTATGACTCCGGAAGAATGTTGGCGCAGACAACGCAAGGCATTCGCCAAGCTCAAACCGAGCACGCTGTTCAGCTGCCATCTCGAAAACACTGACGCGCCGCGTCCTAAAATCAAGCCCAAGTACATCGCCGTGAGGCAGTTGGATGGATGCATTTGGGAGGTCATAGCGTTAAATCGGGAGAATCTCCAAAAAATCGTCGGCGGTTTCATGCCCGATAAGACAGCGCTTGATTTCCGCGATACCGACAACTTGTATATTGAGGAGCTGGATTTCTAAAGCCTGGACCCGGCTTTTGGCCCGCACTCACCAACCGATGCCCCAGCATCGGTTTTCTTATTATAATTTCACGACCGTGTCCTGGACTTCCTGCGTCTGTTGGGCTGCGAAGAGCGGCTTGATGGCATCTGAAGGATTTAAAAAGCTGATGGCCACCGCGGCAATGATATAAGTAATCAAAAAAACAACGATGAGCAGTTGGAAGGGTTGTTCGTCTTCGACCATGTCGGCGAAGAAATGTTTGATGGCATAAGCGAACGCCAGTACGACGGTCGAGATGATCAGGCACCAGATCGAGTTCATAAATAATTTCGAAAAAAAGATTACAGGATGATAATGCACGTGGCAAGAGTCGGACAGAAAGAAAACCGCTCCGATGTTGCGCCGGAGCGGGGGAGTTACGCGAATGCGTCGGATTCAGTTGGGGAGAGGCTTGGACCTTTTCGAAGTCCTTGGCCAACTCAACATGGTTTGGATAAAGTCCTCGCCCTTGTTCTCCAAAGCATGGAGCTGTTCGATTTCGCGGTAGTAATTGGCGAAGGCGTCGTGGTAGCGGTCACGCCGTTCTGCCAAAGGCTGTTTCTCGTAAAGCAAGTTCCAGAAGAATGCGTCAAACAGCATTTTTATCAAGAGCCTATACGAATCTTGAGTCTTGAGTCGCGAGACTTGATTCTCGTCGCCGATCAACATGATTATCCCGGCTTTGGATAGTTTGCGTGCGACGCCATAGGGCGAAAGTTTTCTCGGCTGGTTCGCCGAAAGCCAGGACTTAGCTGCTTGAGGCAGCATGGCTGCGGTCGCAAGGTAGGCTTTGGACAGTTCGTCTGGGTTTGCGGTTCCGGCTTGGCGCAGCACGCTTTGGCGCTTGAGCATTTGCTGGGTGACGGAATTACGGCTTCCACCCAGGATCTGATCCAGGGAGTGCGCAACGCTGGCTGCAAAATCTGACACATTATAAGTAGCCATTAACTCTGCCTTTCGTTGAAATGAGCGATGAATCTTCTTATCAGAAACCGGAATTCCTGTCAACCATCGTAAAATCATCCCCTAGGGGCTTGAAATTTTAGCGATTTTGTGGTTTAATGCCCCGCATGAGCGCATTTGCCAAAGGCATCACAAACCAGCTCCTGGCCGCACTGAAACCGGTAGAAACGCCAGTCATCCCTGAAGAGTCGCGCATCAACGTCCACTCTACCGTGAGCCGTTTTGCCGTGCTCTATGAGCGCATCCGCAATGCCGTGGATTATAAGGATGAACACCTGCTGCGCAAGTCGGCGATCCGGCGCATCCTCAACCGTCAGCTGCTTTTGGAAAACGACCCCGAGGTAATCGCCAACAACCTGATTCGCGAGCTCATCGGCGCGCGTTATCTGCCCAATGACGCCATGCCCGAGACCATGATTGGCGAGGTGGCGCGGCGCGTGAGCAAACTTATAGCTGTGCAAAAACGGCGTTTGGGAACCGAAAGGCATTATGACTGGTTGCGCAGCGTGGTGGCCGTGGAAATCGAAGAACTGCTGGTGGATTCCACGCAAGAGAAAGCGCTGGTGACTTTATTGTATGAACGTCTGGCTGATCGCATCCGCGTGCAAGGCGTGGCCATGGAGCAAGGCGAGATCGGCCTCCAGCTGTATCTCGCGTGTTACCGCTGCCTGGTCAAAGCCGACGAGGAAATTTTGAGCTTCAAGCTGCTACGCGCCTACTTGCCTGAATGGCTGCGTCCGGAAGATTGGATCGAGAATCCGCAGAGCATGGCTGAACGGCTGGTCGGCGTGGAGCGTCGCATCCGTTTGAGTCTGCGCCATCCACTGGCGCTGCGTTTTCAGCGCACGGTCAAGCCGTGGGCTGTGGCGCTCAACATTTTGCGCGATGCGCTGACCGAAAAACCTGCCGACAGCACGGCCTTGCTGGAAAAACCCGAGAGCTTGAATGCCGTGGTGGTGCGCTTTGCCGAACGGCGCTATCGCGAGGCCAAAGGCCGTCTGCGCCGCGGCGCCATCCGGGCCACCATCTATCTGTTCATCACCAAGATGACGCTGGCTTTTGTGCTGGAAGTCCCGCTGGAATGGTATTGGTATCATTCGGTTTCTTACTTCGCTCTGGGCATCAACATGCTTTTTCCGCCCACGCTCATGTTCCTGGTGTCGCTCTTCATCCGCATCCCGGGGCGCGACAACACCGAGCGCATCAAAGCCAACGCCATCTCTTTGCTTTCGGCCGAAGGCGTGCCGCTGCGCGAGATTCGTGTGCTCAAGCGCCGCGGCGCCGAGGCTAAATTGCTTTTTAGCTTGCTGTACGCCTCTATGTTCATCGTGACGTTCGGCGGCATCGGGATTTTGCTCGCGGCATTGGGCTTTACCTGGTTTTCTGCGACCATCTTTTACCTCTTCCTGTGCTTGGTCAGCTTCTTTGCTTTCCGCTTGCGCCAGAATGCGCGCGAATACGTGGTGGTCGAGGGCAAGGACAGCCTGCGCAACATCGTTTTGGATTTCGTTTCCCTGCCTGTCTTGCGCGCCGGGTCGATCCTCTCGCGCGGCATCAGCCGCATCAACGTCTTCCTTTTCTTCTTCGATTTCCTGATCGAAGCGCCGTTCAAGATTTTCCTCACCGTGTTGGAAGAATGGTTTTCATTCATGAAGGAAAAAAAGGAAGAGCTGCAATAGCGTATGACGCCCAAGGTACGCGGTTATGCTTGGCGGATCGCCATCGGCGCAATGTGGTTCGCATTGCTGGTTTGGGCTTATGTTTGGTTTGCCCAGTCTGGTATCCCGCTAAAACTGCTGCCGCGCGCGCTACAAACTTTCATCAAGGGATATGGCATCTACGGGCCGTTGCTCATTGTGGGCCTGTATGTGGCGCGGACTTTCTTTTTTCTGCCCAGTACGCCGCTCCTATTTGCTGCCGGCTCGGTGTATGGTCCGCTCTGGGGCACGTTGCTCGCGCTTTTGGGCGAGAACCTTTCAGCAGGGATGGGTTTTGTCCTGGGGCGTTTCTTCGGCCGACGCTATGTGCGCGAGCATGCCGATAGTTGGTTCAAGAAATACGATGATATTTTGGCGAATGAAGGCTTCATGTCTGTCCTGGTCATGCGTCTGTTGTATTTTCCCTACGAAGTGGTGAGCATCGGCAGCGGCATGTCCAGTATTACCTATCGGCAATACGCCCTGGCTACGCTCATCGGGCTCTTGCCTGCGGTTCTGACCTGGTCGGTTTTGGGCGATGCCCTGGTAAATCCCCGCGCTTTCATTTTTTTCGTCATCCTGTTCGTCTTGACTCTGGCTGGAGCATATCTGCTGCAGCGTTCCTCCTGGGTAAGAGCTAGACTGTTCGCCAAGAAGAAAGAATTGTTCTGACATGTCCGGATGCTTTGAATTATCCAAGACTTCGGAGACCAGCCGCGCGCGGCTGGGCGTTGTGCATACTGCGCATGGCGATTTGCTCACGCCGTTCTTCATGCCCATCGCCACGAAAGGCGCAGTCAAAACTCTGTCGACCGCGGATATCGAGAAACTGGGGAGTCCGATACTGCTTTCCAATACTTACCATTTATTCCTGCGTCCGGGCGTCGACGTTTTGGAGCAATTCGGCGGTTTGCACAAGTTCATGTCTTGGGACCGTGCCATCCTGACTGACTCTGGCGGTTACCAGGTGTTTTCCCTCGGCGCCATGCGTAAGATCACGGAAGACGGCGTAACTTTCGCTTCGCATATCGACGGTTCGCGCCACGAGCTTACGCCGGAAAAGTCCATCCAGATCCAACAGGCCATCGGCAGCGACATCGTCATGGTTTTGGATGAATGCACGCCAGCCGGCTCGTCGTTCGAATATCTCGAAGATTCGGTCAGCCGCACCACGCGTTGGGCCGCCAGGTGCAAGCAGGAATTTGCACAGGGTAGGGGAGCCTCGAATAATCCGGGAGCCCTGCTCTTCGGCATCAACCAAGGAGGCACTAACCAGGACTTGCGCTTGCGCCATGCATCTGAGCTTTCAAAAATCGGCTTTGATGGTTATGCTATCGGCGGCCTTTCTGTCGGCGAACCTTTTGATCAGGCTAGTGCCGTGGTTTCTGCTCTCGACGGCGCGCTGCCCCAGGATGCGCCGCGGTATTTCATGGGTGGTGCGCAGCCGGATGAGATCGTGGAATACGTGAAACGCGGCGTGGATATGTTCGACTGCGTTTTGCCCACCAGGAACGCGCGTCATGGGCTGCTATATCGCTTTGTTCACGACGATGTATCAAAGCCGGATTTTTTTGAATCATTACATATCACGAATGAGCAGTATAAGTATTCAAAAGAACCGTTGGTCTTGCCGCAGGACGGAGGTGCGATTGCGCAAGAGCTTTCGCGATATTCATTGGGCTATGTGCGGCACTTGTTCACGGTTCAGGAAGTGTTGGGTCAGCGCCTGGTGACTTTGGCAAACCTACGATTTTATTTGAGGTTGATGGCTGATATCAGGTCTGCGATTTCAAACGGAAAACTTTGATTTTTTTCTTGCCACAGGCCGAGAATGAACGTATCATTTATGTATCGGCCTTTCACATCAAGAGGAGGTTGGCCATGTCCATAACCAAGACCAGAGAAAGCAGAGGGATCATTCACTGCCATCATAGGGGCTTCGGAAGCCGTAAAGAGCGGCCCAACGGTTCAATGCCTGACGATGGCAATCAAGACATCCTGGAGTTGGCTGAAAGCCCGACTTTGGATCAGGATTTGGGCGAGTTGGCCCCGGATATCCGTCTTGCGGCTGACCGCATCCGCCTTGAGCAGCTGATGGTAGGCGCGGAAATACGTCCTGGAGTCAACCAGGGCAAACTGCGCTGACCTCAAGTGCCAAACCTCCTCTCTCCCTCGGGAGACCTTCGCCGGTCTCCCTTATTTTTATTAAGCCAGCGCTTGACATTTTGCTTAGGTACTGCTATAGTTGTCGCTCGTTTTGCCGCAGGGTCGGCAAAATTTGTCCTTTTACCGAAATAGAGGAGACAGGATCTCATGGGTGAAGTCACTAGCGAAATGGCCGGAGTTGGACATACGCCTGCACGCAAACATGGCAACCGCGACGTTAGGCTGATCCACGATCGCATGGATTTGGCCTGCATGGAACCGGCGGATGCCGAGTTCTATCGAAACAACAGGCAGCTTTCCGAGCACTACATCAGTTTGGAAGGCGAACGCCAGGGCTACATACGCCAGAATCCTTGCATGCCGTTGCTTTTCTTCTGCATGGACGAGAAGGAGCAGGACACGGAGGAGTCGTTGGGTCTGCCGCCCGGTGCGGCCAATGTCTATCCCACGGCCGGCAATCGGATCGGCGAGATTAACCTGGTGCTGTGTAAAGAGATGCAAACGCGCATCGACCGAGCCTACGAGGCCGGTAAGCGCGTCTTGGTGCTCTTCATCACGCACGAGTCTTACCGCGACGCCACGCATGACAGCTGCGCCGCCTGGTCGCACCGCTGCTTCGCTGCCGATGGGCACGCTGATTTTCAGGTGCAACGCTTTAACGAGGATTACGTTGACCGCGACAAGGAAGGCCGAGTCGCCCGACGCCACGTTATCGCGGTGCGCCTCAAGTCCTACACGGACTTGGAATCGCGCGTGTGGTATGGCGCGAACGATAAGTGCGTTGATCCGTTGGAGTTCGTGCGTCGTTCCGTTCCGCCGAATACGGCCGAATATGAGCCTGATGGCCTGGAACTTGAGGCCAGCGTATTGCGCCGCTTCGTCGAAGCCTTTCCGTTCAAGGATCCGCGTTTCAGCGGACTGGAACGCCACGAATGGAACGAAGTGCTCATGCAGATGGTCCGCATGTTCCTGGCCAACGTAAGGTATATGCGCGGTCAGGTTCGGGCCAATACCGACGGCAACAAGTTGGGGCATCAGGGCACTCGCGTGCTCGTAGGCCGCGGCTGGGAGATGTACCAGGAAGTCAATAAATACTTCAAGGTATCGGATTTCTCGCCCGACTTGCTGCGTGAGTGCTGCATCGCCGGAAAGTACGTGATCAAGAACGGCATCGTCGCAAGGTTGAACGGAGCAAGCGAATTGCGCATCCCGTTCCACATCAACGTGCCGTATGACATGATGCGTCCCGGTGACCGCAGCGGCTCCATCCGCCACGCCATGAGCCTGGCACGCGCCATCAAGTGCGATTGGCAGGACCGCTTGCGGAATCCTGCCAGTGAAAAGCGTTTTCATGATGACTTGTGCGAGTGTCTGATGCATGAAGACCTGGATCTGGATGAGATCGGCCTGCGCAACGCCATCTGCGAATTCGGCAGCACGCTTCTCGACCAGTTCCGTTTCATCGTTTCGGTCAGTCCGCGCGAGACGCGCAAACTCGAAGTCGTAGCCACAGGAGGTGACCTTTGAAGCCAAGCCTATAAGCGGGCGGACTAATCAAGTCCGCCCACGGACGGAAACGTCCTTCTGATCATTGCCCCGCGCTGTTCTGGTGCGGGGCTCTTTTTTATTTGGATATTTTGATAATGTAGGGGCATCTTGTGCTTGCCCGGGCACCCGCAAGGGGTACTCCTACACATGCCAAACGATAAACAAAAATTCCGTGCCTTCATCGATAAGGTGGAAAAAGAATACGGCAAGCAAGGCTGGTGGCCGCGGGTTGTTCGCATAGGGACACAGTGTGCCGTGCCCGTTCAAGTTAAACACCATCCAGGGCCAAAGTCTTATTGGTTGTCCAAGACGCTGTCCGCGCAAGCTTTCGAAGTCTCGATCGGCGCCATCCTCACGCAAAACACGACATGGACCAATGTTGAGAAAGCGCTTATCTGTCTCGCGCAAAAGAATCTACTGACTTCGCGCGCGATTACAAGCGCGCGGCTCGCCAGTCTCGAGTCATGCGTAAAGTCTTCTGGCTATTACCGACAAAAAGCCAAGAAGTTGAAGCTGTTTGCTCGCTTCGTCGAAGTGGAGTTGGGAGGGGATTTGCGGCATTTGGACGCAAACCAAGGTCGAGAAAACCTGTTAGGGCAATGGGGTATTGGTCCAGAGACGGCTGATACGATTTTACTCTACGGTCTGAATCGCCATATTTTCGTCATTGACGCTTACACGCGTCGCTTGCTCGTGCGTCTGACAGGAAGCGAGAAGTGGCTCAAGCTTCCATATGACGAAGTTCGAGCCTGGTGCGAAGAGGCGATGGGAAAGTCAAAGGTAAAAATGTTTCAAGAAGCGCACGCGCTCATCGTGAGATGGGGGAAAGAAGCGGGTCGTTGAATTGACGCGTAAACGGATAGATGATAAATCGTGAATTGTTCATTTACACCAGGAAAGGATTGCCATGCGAAAAGATCACTACGGCTGGAAGTCAGGCACTATAGTCGAGGCGGAAAATGACGAGTCAAGGGTCTTAGGCATCGTTATTTCGGAAAGCCCTGATGCTATTAAGATCAAGGCTCTCATACATGACGGTACGACATTCAAGACCGTGACCCTGCCTAAATCGAGTTGCAGCTTTTACGAGTCGCATGTCGGGCTTCTGGGCTTGGACGGATTGATCATGCATCTGTTGGATTGGGAATTGTACCCAGTTGAGTACGTCCTGGAGCATCTTGCGCCGTCGGAAAAACGGGTTTTCAAAGTCATCAAGATCTGGCAAAAGCGCGGCGATAAGAATGAAGATCTTTACTATGCAGCTTTTGTCCGGATCAAAGACCCGAAACTCGCCTTCAAAATCTGCAAAGGCATGACTTTCTCGACCGAAGTAGTTCGGCCTCTGCTGGATCTGATCAAAGACAAGGCCCAGCTGAGATATTTGGCGCTGAAGAGCCAAACTCATTTCGATGCGATCGAGAAGCTCGACGAAAAAGTACGTGTCGAGTTGGCAGAAAAACTCGTAGTTAAAGCAGAGCCAGGCACGAGGGAATGGGATGTTCTGCGGGAGCTGCTCGAGGTGATTTCTGACCAAGATTGGGTCAAGGAGTTTTGTGCTGAACACGGACTCAAATGGTGATGGGCTTTGGCCCTGCTGTACGGCGCGGAGAGAATCATCTTCGCGCCGCTTTTTTTCCTCGTTTGCCTCTCTTTGGCGCAACCTATAAACTCGGGCGCATGGAAGACATCTTGGTCGGATTGAATGAGAACCAGCTCAAAGCCGTGACGCACGGCGCTGGGCCGCTGTTGATCGTGGCAGGCGCCGGCACAGGCAAGACCATGGCGCTGACGCGGCGGTATGCCCATCTCCTGGAGGCTCCGGTGACCACGGACAACATTCTGGCACTCACGTTCACGGAAAAAGCCGCGGGCGAGATGGAGGATCGTATCCTGCAATTGTTGCCCAATGGCACATATGATTTTTGGATCTCGACGTTCCACGGATTTTGCCAGCGCATCCTGGAAAAGTACGGTTTGGAAATAGGTTTACCTACGCAATTCAAGATCCTGAATGAGACCGACGCCTGGCTGTTGCTTAAGCGCCATTTGGAAGAGCTGCCGTTGGATTATTATCGGCCGCTGGGCAATCCGGTCAAATTTTTAGCCGAGCTGCTCAAGCATTTTTCACGCGCTAAAGACGAAGGCGTGACGCCGGAGAAATATCTTGAGTTTGCGGAGAACGCGGCACTCGACGGCGACTCGGAATTCGTCACCGGAGAGAGAAAACGTCTGAAAGAACTTGCAGATTGTTTCTTCGCGTACCGTCGTATCTTGAGCGAAGAGGGCGCGCTGGACTTCGGTGATCTCATCACCGAGACGCTGCGTCTGTTGCATGAACGGCCTCGCGTCTTAAAGGAACTGCGCAACCAATTCAAATATGTTTTAGTGGATGAGTTCCAGGACACCAACTGGGCTCAATACGATCTCATCAAGCTTCTGGCTGGACCGGCCAATAACCTAACTGTGGTTGGGGATGATGACCAATCCATCTACAAATTCCGCGGCGCGAGTTTGGCTAATATCTTGCAGTTCCGCGATGATTTTCCGGACGCGGCCACGGTCATGCTCACGCAGAACTATCGTTCGCATCAGGAGATCCTGGACACGGCTTACCGCACCATCACGCAGAACAACCCCAACCGCCTAGAAATCAAATTGGCTGACACGGGCCTCTCGAAGCAGCTCACGAGCGCGCGCGGCGAAGGAGGTTTGGCCGATGTGATGTGGTTCAAGACTTTGGAGGACGAAGCCGAAGGCGTGGCCGAGCGCATCAAGGAGCTTAAAGCCGCTGACCCGGAACTTACCTGGAACGACATCGCCATCCTGTCGCGTTCCAATGACGGTGCCGAGCCGTTCATCCGTGCGCTCGAACGCCACGGCGTCCCGTTCCGCTTTTACGCTTTGCGCGGCTTGTACTCCAAACCCATTGTCGTGGATCTCACGGCTTTCTTCTCGCTCCTCGACGGTTACCATGAATCATCTGCCGTGTGGCGTGCCATGACTGCGCTGTGCTATTGCTTTCCGGCGCGCGATATCGCGATTTTCATCCAGCATGCCAACCGTAAAGGCATCCCGCTGTGGGAGGCTTTGCGCCAAGCGCGTTTCATCCCGGGTATCGAGGAGACGGCGGTGGAGCGCGCCAGTCTGCTGGTTTCGCACATGGAGAACCTGGCCGAAGCTGCGCGCCGCGAAAAACCGCTCAAGGTCTACCAATTGATTTTGGATAAGACCGGATTCCTGGCCAGTATCATGAAATTGCCGGAGCAGGAAAAGATTGACTCCATCGCGCTCCTCAACAGTTTCGCCAACCGCATCAAACGCTACGAACAGGCTACGCACGCACCGAGTTTGCGCGGCTTCTTGGACGAACTCAGGACCGAAATCGAGAGCGGAGAAGAGGGTGCGCTGCATGCGGATCCGGACGAAGGCCCGGAGTTGGTCAAGATTTTGACGGTCCACGGTTCCAAAGGTCTGGAATTCAAACACGTATTCCTGGTCTCCATGGTGGACCAGCGCTTTCCCACGCGGCCGCGCGGCGAAGCTATTCCGCTGCCTGACGGGCTGATCAACGAACGCCTGCCTCAAGGCGACGCGCATCTGGAGGAAGAGCGCCGGCTGTTTTACGTGGCTTGCACGCGCGCCAAGGATTCGTTGACTTTCACGGGCGCCGAAGATTACGGCGGCGCACGTAAAAAGAAACCTTCCATCTTCTTGTCCGAAGCCGGCTTTCAAGTTTCGCCCGAAGAAGCCAGGGCCGGTTCCGAGCTCCTGTCTTTGACTCCGCCTGCGCTCTTGGATGAGACTGCGGCAGCGGAGCGTGAAGTCTTTGAGCTCAAGCGCCGTTTTTCCTTTACCCAATTAGCTGCGTTCCGCAACTGCCCGCTGCAATACAAATTCGCGCATGTATATCGCATCCCGATTTTAGGCTCGTACCATAAGAGCTTCGGCAACTCTGTGCACCACGCGCTCAAAGGCATCCTGGATCTGCATATCCAGCGCGGCAGGGCAGCGCAGGGCGATTTGTTCTCTTCGACGCAAACCCCGACTCCGCCAAAAGAAGGCTTTCGCGTCACGTTGGACGAAGCTTTGGAATTGTACGAAACCAATTGGATTGATGAGTGGTATGAGGATCGTGCGCGCCACGACGAATACAAAAAAGAGGGCCGCGAAGCCATCAAGCGTTTGCATGCGCTTTGGTCGGAGTCGCCGCCGGACATTGCGTTCCTCGAACAGCCGTTCGACTGGCGCTTGGGAGACCATTCGCTCAAAGGTTCGGTGGATCGCATTGATAATCTGCCGCACGGCGGCTGTGCCATCTACGATTACAAGACCAGCCAGCCCAAGGCATCCGAAGATTTGGATAAGGAAAGCAAAGAACAGCTATGGATCTACCAGTTAGCCATGGAAGAACGCGGCTTGGATATCCGCAAGCTGGCTTACGTGTTTGTGCGCTCGGGTGAAGAAGCCCAGGTTGAACTACTGCAGGGCGAAAAACGAGATGTCTTCCGCGCCGAAGTGCAAAAGCGCATGCAGGCCATCCTGGCTTCGCGCTTTGAGCCCGCGCCTTCGCCATTCATCTGCAAATTCTGTGATTTCAAGAATATCTGCGAATTCAGGAAATTATGAGTTTTGATTCCTTAAGGCATATCTTGAGCGCCAAAACCGTCAGCGACCCGCGTCTGCATGATTTGCAGATCGCCAGGATCTTCAGCGTTACGCAGTTAGTATTGAATAAGGTCTGGGGCGAGGAACGCGCGGCATACGTCAAACCGCTTTCGTTCCGCGAAGGTACGCTTAAGCTCGAGACGACTTCGCCGGCAGCCAAACAGCAACTCAAGCTGGATGAGGTGCGTCTCAAAAATGAAATCAATCGCCAACTAGGCAGCCAGGCCATTCGCGC
>CAIKNB010000011.1 GCA_903828685.1 Candidatus Uhrbacteria bacterium
CCGCAAGCCGTGAGCGCAACTGTGGACAAAAAACGCGTTCTGCTTTTGGTGACGCAGGCTGACTGGGGCGGCGTACAGAGCTTTTTGATCCGTTTTGCCGCACGTCTCAAACAGGAAGGTTATGATGTGTTGCTGGCTGCCGGCGGACAAGGCGAGCTCTGGCAGCACGCCAAAGCACTTGGCATCCCGTCGCATGAGCTGCGCCACACGGTGCGCGAAATTTCTCCGTTCAAGGATCTGGCCGCCGTGTTCGAGATCAAACGGCTGATCCACGAATTCAAACCTAATGCCATCCATCTCAACAGCTCCAAGATGGGCGTGCTGGGAAGCCTGGCTGCGCGCATCTCAAGCGAAAAGCCGCGCGTGGTCTATCGCATCGGCGGCTGGGTCTTTTTGGAGCCCATGGGCAAGCTCAAGAAATGGTTCTATGAATTCGCGGAAAAGTTTTCCGCGCGGTTCAAAGACGTCATCATCACCGTGCATCCGGAAGATGAAAAGCTGGCGCATGAGATGAAGATCACGCCGCGCGGCAAGATCATCACCGTACCAAACGGCTTGGACGTTGATGGATTCAAGGCACAGCTGCTGCCCAAAGCCGAGGCCCGAAATGCGCTCTGTTTGGGCCAAGACGATTTCGTCTTCGGCACCGTGGCCAATGCTTACGCCACCAAAGCACTCCTCCCCTACCTCGACGCGGTCAAACAGGTCGCAGAAAAATTTCCACGCGCGCGTTTTGCCATCCTCGGCGACGGTCCGGAATTTGCAGCGCTCAAAGAAAAACGCACCTCCCTGAAATTAGACAATCTGATCCTGACCGGACACCGCGACGACGCTTCCAAGCTCTATCAGGCTTTTGACGTATTCGTTCTGCCTTCGGTCAAAGAAGGCATGCCTTGGACAGTGCTCGAGGCCATGAGCGCCGGCATACCGGTCGTGGCCACGGATGTGGGCGCTTGCCGCTGGATGGTTGAGGACGGACAAATCGGCCGCGTCGGAATGATCGTGCCAGCGCAGGACAACACAGCCTTAAGCGAGACTCTTGGCCGACTGATCTCGGATCCGCAAGCGCTTTCCGACATGGCAAAAACCGGACCCGAGATGGTCAAACTACGTTTTACCTGGGACGCGACGTATCGCGGCAACCTCGATGCCTTATCCTAGTCCCTAACTTTTTGCTCTTCCTAGCTACTAGCTACTAGTCCCTAGCTACTCTTCTTTTACTTTCTCCGCGGACCGTCGCGTAATTCGCCGCTCGAAGTCGCGGTCGAGGTAGTGGCTGCTGCAGTTGACTGCGTCGTGGTCGCGATGGTCGAAGTCATTTTCAAACTTTGCTCGATTGAAGTAGCTGTGCCGTTCTGCAGCGGCACCAAGTGCGAAGCCAAGGTCGGGTCGATTTGTACGATGGCTCCCAAGAGCAGATTGCGCTCCTGCGTCAGGCCGAGCTCCTCTGCGGCGCGCGCGATCTCCAGATACATCTGCGTGCTGCCGCCGCTTAACGTGGGCAGCTGTTTGAGCATGGAGCGGTAACATTCGTTATCATGTTCCACCACGCAAGCCATGGATAAAGCCACGGCTTCTTGCGCGCTCTTGAGCTGATATGGAGATGTGGCGTTCATGGCCGCAACCATCTCTTTGGCTCCCTGATCCTGACGATTGAGATCGAACATGTCGGATATGCCGACGTACCAGGAGCTTTCGCCCACATTCGGATCATCGTCGTATGCCTGCTTGAACAAATCGTAGCCCTGCTGTTTATTGCCGCTCCGCAGGTAGAATTGGGCCAGACTGTACAGCAACTGCTGGCGTTTGGGGCTGGTTTGGATGGCGGCCAGATATTCCTTTTCGGCCAGGGCCGAATCCGCAGGCACGGCTTGCGAGAACGAGTCGAGGAAACGCGCATACACAAACAGCGGATTGGTGTTGCTGGGGTGTTCTTTGAGCTGTTGCTCGGTCATATTCACCACCAAGTCATGCCAGACTTTCCAATCCGGGAACTTTTCCAACGAACCGCTTTGCAGGAACGAAATCATGTTGCGCGCCTGCAAGAATGTCTGCTCGTCCAAATACGGCGTGGGTATGACCGAGGCCTGCTTGGCGTAATCCAACGCCTGCGGAAGCGCGCCCGCGGAAAAATAATTATTGGATTTGATGGTCAGATACGAAGCTTTGACCGGCAAGTAAGAGAAGCGCCAGACCACGATCAGCATCACAACCTGGACCACGCCCCAACCGATATACGGAATGGCCCGTGTCTTGCCTGGCTTGTCTTCGGTCTTGGCTTCGTGCTCGCCCGTTTGGATGAACGGCGCGCAAGTTGCGGCTGCAATGAAGGCATACAGTATGTAGCTCATGGTGAAACCGGCCGGCTGATCGAACACGAACAGGTTCTGCACGAAATATCCGACCGGCAGCGCGATGAACACGCTGGCCGTGGGGATATCTATCCATTTGTGCCGGTAAGCTTTGATGACGCTGTAGAACAAAGCGCCAAAGATGGCGAAATACGTCAGGAAGCCGAAGAGACCGGTCATGGAGAGCATGTCGATCACCGTGTTGTGCGCGCGGTCAAACCACGTCTCGTAATAACCATTTTCCAAAGACTTGGGATTGTACTTTGCGTTGAACAGGATATGGAAGTCGTCCAGGCCGTATCCGGTGAGCGGGCGCTCCAAGAATCCTTGCCAACCGATTTTCCAGGCGATGAAACGCGTTTCGGTTGTGACCGAAATATTAGTCAGACGATTGAGCGGCGTAGCTTGGATAAAGGCTGTATTTCGTAATGCGAAGATGAGTCCATAAATCGCTACGGCCGCTACCGCGAGTCCGATCACCAACTTTTTTGCTTTCTTGTTCGGAGTCATGATGGCATATGTCAAAGCAAAAATTCCGATGCCCGCGAACAAACCAACCAACGCGCCGCGCGATTGCGCCGAAATGAAAGCCACCAGATCCAGCACAGCCATCACCACAAGGAATATCCTGAAACCCCAATTCTTTTTGGTCTTGAGCCACAACAGCACGATGAAAAACAGGTTGAAGATCTGGTACGCGGCCATGTAGATGGGGTTGTCCAGCAAACCGCCCGGGCGCGCGCCAGCCGGAAACATCAGCAGGTTGGGGAAAGGAATCTGCAGCAAAGCCACGATGGCGCCGATGCCGCCGAGTATCACTTCGTAAATCAACAGCTTCTTCCATTGCGACCAGGTTTTGAGCAGCGATGCGGCCATGGTGAACCAGGCAAAGAAATGCAGCAGCGTGAACAACCCGTTCATGCGTTCCTGGTTGCCCCACCAAGCGCGCAGCGGATCGACGGCGAAGATCACGGAAATCAGCAATGCCACATAATACGCCACGATGGCGCAATACAGCGGCGTCCAGCGCGGCCGATACTGCGGCTCGACCCAGGCCAAAATAATATAGGCCGGGAGAGTTAAGCCGATGAGTATCTGAAAGAATATCAGCTTGGAAAAAACAAAGGGGAAAATGACCACGGGAACGAACATGAGAGGGATGAGCAAACCCCCGTAAACACCAACGTAAACAATGGCTTTAAGCCATTTAATGACATCTTGGCGGTTCATAGTGGAAAAAAGCATAGCACGTATAAAAACCAGTAGCTAGTAGCTGGTAGCTAGGGGCTAGAAGCATGTTACTGGTAGAAATTTACTTGCTACTTCTATTCAAATGGCAAGCCTCGCATTGAAATGACAAGGAGTCTGGGGGCCGAGAGTTGAGCGGAGTTCCTGAAATGACAAGCCACATACAAGAAGCGAATTCGAGGCCCCAGCAGTTTTGTGTTACTTTTGCTGCCAAAAGTAACACTGTAATACCAAAGACCCAGCCTAAGTCGCGTTAAACGCGACATGGCCGGGTCTTGGTAACCGCATCCCGACGAATCGGGAGGGTCGATTTTCATCCGAATCGAGTCAAGCTCGAAAGCGGATTACAAGCTGAGAGACTGCGACTGCGAGAGGTCCTGGACGTAAACGTCGTTGGTCCAATCGCGTGAGCCGCCGCTCGTGCCGATAGCTGTGCTATGCGGTACTTCAGACTGGTCAGACCAGACGAATGTACCCAAAGCATCTGCTGAAGCTGTCGGGGACGGTGCGGTGTTCAGGTTGAAGATACCAGCATTGCTGACGAAGCCGCTATACGCGACGTTGGTCAGGTAACCAGTCACTACCGGCGAAGTCGTACCGCGGTAGAAAGACAAGGCTACGTTCTGGCCGGCAGACGCACCGGCGACTGAGGCGTGCAACGTGTAGACATTGCCCGAGCCCGAGATGGACTCTTCGCCATTGATGGCCACAATGATGTAGCCAGTGCTGGTGGTGGTCGGGATGGTGTTTGCATACAAGTTAACACCAGTGACGCCGTCAACAACCGTGTAGTTGCCGCTACCCACGTCTGAACCATTGCGGAGCAGACGGAAGTTGGACAACGTGACTGAACCGGACTTGGAGAAGCTGAAGATAGCTTGCTTCCAAGACACGGAGCCTGCGCTGTCAGCAGCGACCTGCCACTTCATCAGATCCATGTCGATGTTGGCCAAGGTGGTCGAGGAAAGCGACTGCTTGGTGACGATCGGCATGGTCTTGCGGATGATCATGGAGTTGCCAGGAGCTGCGCCCGCGGCTGCATACACGCGCTCGCCAGAGGCGGCGCCGGTGCAGCGCACGTTCAACTTGGTGCCGAAGCCGTATTCGGCTGCGTTCCAGTTGGCGCTCGTGGAGCTGGTCATGAGGCCCAAAGCCGGGGCGTTGCCCGAGCGGGCTACGCCGGCGGTGGCGCCGCTGACCGAGCTGGAGGCTGAAATGCCCGAGAGCTTGGCCCAGAGTTGGAAGTCAACCGAGCTGCCCTTGGGAACCGTGATGGTGTTGCTCGAGAGGTCGAGGTCCTTGGAACCGGCAGTGCCGTATGGCAGCTGGTCCATGCCCTTGACTGCGCCATTCATGGCCACGGCGATGTAGGAGAAATCCGCATCGTCAGCGGTCGTGCCGGCGGTCGAGCTGGCTAACACAGCGATCTTATCGATGGTCACATCCTCATATTGAGCCGTGGCCTTGTACTGGGCCATGGGCACCCAAGCATCCTTGCCGGCCACCACGATGGAAGTCACCGGGTGAGCATCAGCAGCGATGGTAACAGTGCCGCTATTCAGCACGGTCTGGGTGATTGACGGAGTACCGGCTGACTGGTTGATGAGGGAAGGATCCACGGTCGGAGTGACTGTGTTGGCATCCTGATCCTGAGCTTGGACGTTCGCCGTCGAACCAATGCCGACCGCAATCTTATCGTAAGGCGCGGAGGCGCTAGCCGTGGAGGAGAACGAAGCCATGATGGTCAGGGTCTTGGTCGTGCCCTTGGGGATGACCAAGTTCATATTGCTGATCAGAGCTTGTCCGGAAACCGTATCCGGAGCCTTAGCCAAGCCGACCTGCTTGGTCCCGTCGAACAGGGCCAAAGAAGTCACGCGCTGGCTGAAGTTGGCAAGCGCCGTAGCATTGTTCCAGCCTGCGCCGGCGATGTTCGCTTGGCCGGTCAGTGTCAGGTTGGTGATGGTGATGTCAGACTGCGACGAGGCCGTGAGCGTGATGCCCGCGACTGCCACGTTCTGCTGCTTCTTGACCAAGGTGGATGACACCGGGTTGGAAGCCAAGGCAATGGCCAGGCCAGAGCTCTGGACCGTCTGCGCATTGCCCGTCACCTGCTGGTTCGGGACGATCTTGGTGATGTCCAAGAATTCGCCCGTGTCCACTACGCGCACATCGTTGTTCTGGAAGGCGTTGAATGTAGCGCGGTATTGGCAAGCACCAGTGTTGAAGAAGTCACCAGTGGTGTCTTCGGAGCTGGCCAGGTCAGCGACCAAAGCCAGGTTCATGGTCTTACCAGCTGCGATATCCTGGGTATCGGTGAAGACCAAAGGCTGGCTGACGGTTGCGCCCAATGAGGTGTTGACCTCCTTGGGGCCCATCCAGGTGGAGCCTGTGTCCAAGTTGATGACCCTGATATTGCGGAAGTAAGCCGTGCCGCTGGAACCGTAGATCTTACAAGATCCGCCAGTCAGATCATCGAGCTGGAAGCGCATGTTGCGGATTTCCAGACCGTTATCCGGCGAGGTCAAGGAGAACTTGTAGAGAGGAACGGCCAATTGGCCCTTAGCGATGTTGCCCGTGGTCGGACCGTTGAACGAGTTGGTCAACTGTCCGCCCTGGGTCATAACCTCGATGTAGTTGCCGGTCGTTCCGTCCATGTTGGCGGATGAACCCGTGCAACCAGTGGCTGTATTGTTGATACAGATCGAGGCGCCAGCGCTGTACATGTTGTCCTGAGCCGACACATCCGTGGTGTACTCGACGTACGTGCGGATGGTGCGTCCGGCGCGACCGCCCACGTCAGCCACCAGTGAAAAGACCTTGGTGGTGCCGTTAGCGATGACATAAGCCGGGTTGAACTTGAGGACGATGTGGCCGTTAGCTGAGACCGCCGGGGTCGTAGCCACCAAAGTCGAACCGTTGTACAGGTTGAAGTTGGCGAGGTCGGAATTGGTGACCGAGCCAGCCTGGTACAGAGTAACCTGGTTCAACGAGATGTCGTCGGTGTTGGCTGTGACCTTGAAGTTGGAGATCTCAATCTGCTTGGAGCCGATGGTCGGGTTAGAAGGCTGTGAGCCCTTCTGGATGTCCACGCGAGCAGCCAAGGTGGTGCCCACAGTGAACACGTTGCCGCGGACCGGGAATGAACCCGAGACCGTGGACGAACCGCTGACCACAACTGAACCTGCATTCAGCACCTCGAAAGCGTGCTGGCCGCCGGTGGCAGTCGGGCTGGAGAAATCACCGTACAGATACACCGAGTGCGTGGTGCCGCTCGGGATGGTGATGCTGATGGTCGGGAATTCCACCAAGTTGGTGGCGCTGCTGATGCTGCGTCCCGTGGTCAAACGGGTGCCATCCTGATCATACAGGTAGACGTTAGCTAAGTCGGAGACCGAGCCAACACCCACGCGATGGAACTGGATGTCCGTAACCGTGACGTCGCCGGAGGCGGCGGTCAGGTTGACCTTGACTAACGATACCGAGGAAGAATTCCGGGGCACCGTTACGCCGGCTGGTGTGTCGGAGGCCAAAGCCACCGTCAAACCGCCGCCGACGACTACGGAACCGGCGCTGACTGTGTCGCCCAAGGCGCTTTCGCGGCCTGAGACATCGGAGCCGTTACCGTAGGTGATGGTCGTGGTGATGAGGTTAGCAGCGTTGTAACCGTTGGCCGCAAAAGCGGTGTCCGGGTTGAACTTGCGCTTGACGCCATTCATCACGACGTACTTGGACGTATCACCGGCATAGGTGATGATCGTGCCGTCCGGGTGCACGTTGGTCGAAATCGAAGAACCGACGGTGTAGTTGTTCCAGTAACCATCCGGTACATCGACGACGCGCGTAGCCCAGGCGGATCCGTAGAGCGCCGTGGCCACTGATTCAGACTCGACCCAATGCAGAACGCCGCCAGGTGTGACTGCGTACGTCTTAGGATCGGTCGTGATCTTTACGAGCTTGGTTCCTGGGCGGACCGTGACGTTGATGCTGCCCATGGGGATGGCGGCCAAATCAGCGTCGCTGATGGTCTTTACCGTGGAGAAATCCTGGTACCAGGAGAAATAGGTCTTTTCGGTCGGGAACACATAGCGCTTTGCATCTGCGCCATA
>CAIKNB010000012.1 GCA_903828685.1 Candidatus Uhrbacteria bacterium
CCTGGAGAAACGTCTTAAGCAGCATAATTCAGGTCAATCCAACTGGAGTAGACGGTACAAACCTTGGAAGATAATATACTCATCGGATTGCGCGGATAGAAAAGCGGCCAGAGACCTGGAAAAGAAACTGAAGAGTGGCAGTGGAAAAGAATATTTGAAAACTTATGCGGGTATCGTATAGAGGCTATTATGCCACCTTGCCAAGGTGGAGAGGGGGGTTCAATTCCCCCTACCCGCTCCAGAAGCAGAACACCCTGAAAGGGGTGTTTTGCTTTTGTTGGCGGTTATAACCATGTACCATATATACATGACCAAGTACGACCAGCTCGCCAAGATTTTCTTCGAGTTCAGCTATCGCGACGAGATGCTGGGTATCCCCTTCAAACCGCGCGCCTACCAACTAGCCTCGGAATCCATGTCCGCGCTTAAAAACCAAGTGGAAGATGCTTGGCACAAAGGCGGCATCAAGGCGCTCAAGGAACTTCCGGGCATCGGACAAAGCACGGCGGAGAAAATCGATGAGTTTTACCGCACCGGACGCATCAAGGAATACGACAAGATGAAAAAGGAATTCCCGGTGGATATCTGGGGCTTGTCACGCATTGAGGGTCTGGGGGCCAAACACATTTTGGATCTGTACAAGCATCTCAAAGTGAAAAACATGGATGATCTGAAAAAGGCTTTGGCTAAGCACAAGGTCGCGGCCATCCCGCGCTGGGGCACAAAGAGCGAAGAAAAATTGGCGCGCGGTTTGGATTTGATGGAAAATGCCTCGGGCCGCCGGCTGCTCGGAGAGATTTTACCTGTGGCTGAAGAGATCGTGACGACGTTAAAAAAGGTCAAAGGCGTTAAGCATTGCGTCGTGGCCGGCTCCATCCGCCGCATGCAAGAGACCGTGGGCGATGTCGACCTTATCGCCACCACCGATAAGCCGGATCGCGTCATGGACGCGTTCACCAAGCTGCCGCTCGTGGAATCAGTGCATGAACGCGGCAAAACGCGCTCGTCTGTGCGGCTGAAAATCGGAATAGATGCAGACTTGCGTGTAGTTCCAGACAAAGTCTACGGCGCAACTCTTCAATACTTCACGGGCGACAAGCGACACAATGTCTTGCTCCGCGAATATGCGCTGTCCAAAGGTTTCACCTTGAGCGAGTATGGGTTGTTCCGCCGTTCCCACGGAGCCCGAAGCGCAAAACCCAAACTCATCGTGTGCAAAACTGAAGAAGAAATCTACACTGCCTTGGACATGGACACTCCCCCGCCCGAGATTCGCGTGGGCGATGACGAGATGGATGCGGCACGCGAGCACAGACTCCCTGATTTGATTCCCTACGGTTCGGTAAAAGGCGATCTGCAAGTCCAAACCGATTGGACTGACGGCGAAGCTTCAATCGAAGATATGGCCAAAGCCGCAGAAGCCGCAGGACTGGAATATTTTGCCGTAACTGACCACACCAAGGCCCTGGCTTTCATCCACGGTCTGACGGATAAGCGCGTCATCGAGCAAGGCAAACACATCAACCAACTGAACAAGAAGCTGCGCGGCTTTTTTATCCTCAAAGGCACCGAATGCGACATCCTTAAAGACGGTTCGCTGGATCTTACCGACGCCACGCTCGCCAAACTGGATTGGGTTGGCGTATCTGTGCATTCGCATTTCAACTTGTCGCGTGCGGAACAGACCAAGCGGCTCATCAAAGCCATCGCTAATCCGCACGTGGATTGCGTGCTCCATCCGACTTGTCGTTTGATCGGCAAACGCGAACCCATTGACTACGATTTCGACGAGGTGTTGGCTGCCGCAAAAAAACATCGCGTAGCCATGGAGATCGATTCGCTGCCCGAGCGTTCCGATCTCAACGACCAACACGTGCGTGCGGCCATCAAAGCCGGAGTCGCGCTGGTCATCGACACGGATGCGCATGCGCCAGAGCATTTCGGATTCATCAAACTAGGCGAAGCCATCGCGCGCCGCGGCTGGGCTGGCAAATCCGACGTCCTGAACACCAAAAGCGCCAAACAACTCCTGGCTTATCTGGCTAAAAAGAAACGCACATGAGCCAAACTACAGGCATTCTTTTTGCTTTAGGCGCGCTCATTGGCTGGGCATTTGGTGATTTTTCCATCCAACGCACCACGCGCGCCGTGGGCCGGGTACGCGCTCTGTTCTATATCGGAGCACTTGGCGCCATCGGACTCTTGCCGTTCGTCTGGAATGAAATACCTTCAGTTTTTTACGATTTTAAATTGTGGCCGTTGCTGGCTTTCGTCAGTCTTCTTGTATTCGTCACCGCGCTCTTCAATTTCCAAGGCATGAAAATAGGCAAGCTGTCGGTGGTCA
>CAIKNB010000013.1 GCA_903828685.1 Candidatus Uhrbacteria bacterium
GTCCGGAATCCCATACGAAAACCCAAGAATCCAAACCAAGTAAATTCGTGAATACATCCATGACCGGAAAACCAAGCTTCAGAAGCTGGGCATTCATCAGAACACGACCGATACGGCCATTCCCATCGTTGAATGGGTGAATTGTTTCAAACCCGCAATTGGTCTGCAAGTTTACGCCCAGCAAGCTCCTAGTTCAACGCCAGTGGTTCAAGCACCGCAACAAACGGCGCCAGTTGTCGCTCCGTCTAATGTGGCCAAGCCAGATACCGATAACATTCAGGATCCCGGTGGCAAGGAACAGGCCGATGCGCCTGAGCAAGCTAAGGGCGACACGGACAATATTCAGGATCCGGGAGGTGCAGAGGTGCCCGATGCGACAAGCACAGTTGCCGAAAAACACGATTCCAAGGACGCGGTCGGTCAAGACTGGGGTGAAAAGGAAGATGGTGCCAATGACAAGAATGGTGCCGACGGTGAAGCTGTTGGCGACTGATGTCGTTAGCATTTCTTGGGCATGGATATAAAACGCGAGTAAATCTCGTGTTTTATATTAAGCCAATACTTGATTTTTCACGAAATGAGTCGCGTATCGCGCCAACCTGTTCTGTCTCATTTGTCTCATTTTGAAAATCCGACCCCGACCCACTTGCCTCAAAATCGCTTTTGGCCAAACCTTCAAATTAGCTCTCAACACACCATACAGGTGGGGTACTTAACCCGCTGACACCGCCATGAAAAATACTCCGGCTTTTGCCGGGGTATTTTCATATCAAGAAATATTTTCCCCAGCTAGATGCCCGGTGGCCCAGCTGGCTTGCAGGTTGAAGCCGCCGGTGAAGCCATCGATATCCAAAATCTCACCGGCAAAAAAGAGACCGGGGCAGATTTTTGATTCCAAAGTCTTTGGATCAACTTCCGCCAGATCAACGCCGCCGCCGGTTACGAATTCGTCTCCAGTGCCACGCGACGTCGCATGCAGAGGGATGCCTTTCAACCAGGAGATGGCACGCGTGATCTCGATTTTCGAGGTTTCGTTGCCGCGTTGTTGTCCGATGATGCTTCCCGATACCATCACTTCGACCAGTGAAGCGGGGATGATGGTCTGCAGAATATTCGAGAATTGTTTTTTCGGGCGTTCTGCGATCTTGGCGACAATCTGTTGGCGGATGTCTTCAGCTTCCATCTCTGGGAAGAGGTCAATGGCGATTTCCAACGGATGCGTCGCATCAAAGCTTTCGAACGCGACAAGTGAAGACAGGGCAAAGACTGCCGGGCCGCTGATGCCTTTATGCGTGAAAAGAAAAGCGCCTATGTGGTTGAATTTTCCGGCAGATAGCCTGGCGTTAGCAAAACTCAAACCGCTGACTTGCGCCACCCAAGTTTCTTTTGTCGTGAACGAACTCAGGCTCGGTGCAAGCGGTGTGATGGTGTGGCCTAGCGAGGTCGCGAAAGCATATCCATCCCCAGTCGATCCGGTATGCCGATAGGCTTGGCCGCCGGTCGTCAAAATAAGTTTGTCGACTACGAGCGGCTCGTCATTTCCGCGTGAATTAATCTCGAATCCGTTAGCGCCGCGTTTTATGTCATCAACCTGCATATTAAGCAGGATGTGTACGTTAGGATGGCGGTAAACCTTCTCGAACGCCCGAACCACGTCCTTTCCGTCATTCGAAACTGGAAAGACGCGCTGATCAGCTTCGATTTTGAGCGGAATACCATGCGCCTCAAACCAAGCGTAAACACGCTCGGGCGGGAATGCGTACATGGCTGAAGACAGGAATTTTCCGCCGCGCGGATATTTGGTCAGCACGGTCCTGACATCCTGGATGCCGGTAGTCACATTGCAGCGTCCGCCGCCGGAGATGATGACCTTCTTGCCCAGACTGTCGTTTTTTTCCAACAAAAAAATCTCAGCTTCCGGATGCGTTTCGCGGATTGTCGCTGCGGCCATGAGCCCGGCCGCGCCTCCGCCGATTACGGCTACTTTCATGGAAAATGTATAACATAATCGAGCAAGCGTGTCATTTGCTCCCAGTCTCCGCATTTCTCATCCTTAGCTCAGGATGATATAATGGGCCAAAATATGGCATATACCAAGGAATTCCTCGACACTGTGGCCAAGTCACAAGATGTGTTCGTGTGGGAGACCTCCTCGTGGGAGCATGTGGAGCGCGGGCCAAAATGGTACCTTTGGATGTCGCTCGTGGCGCTGCTTTTTGCGGGTTACGCCATCTATACCGAAAACTACATGTTCGCCTTCATCATCATCCTAGTGGGGCTCATCCTGGTGTTCGCAGGCAACGAGAGACCGCGCAAAGTATTGGTGCAGATCGGGAACAACGGCGTCGTGTATGACAACAAACTCTACATGTTTAACGATATCAACGACTTCGGCATCGTGTATCACCCGCCGCACACGCGTTTGTTGTATATCGAACCCCAAAGTTCCATCGCCGCCAGGCTGCGCATCTCGCTGGAAGACGAGGATCCGGTAGCCATACGCAGCCACTTGAGGAAATACGTAGAAGAGGACCTGGACTTGCAAGAAGAGCATTTCTCTGATATATTCGGCCGGCTGCTTAAACTGTAAGCTAGGCGGCCGTAGCTCAGCTGGATAGA
>CAIKNB010000014.1 GCA_903828685.1 Candidatus Uhrbacteria bacterium
GGAACCGGCGGCACTGCTGGTACAGGCGGCAAAGGCGGTTCGTCAGGTTCATCTGGAACCGGCGGCACTGCTGGTACAGGCGGCAAAGGCGGTTCGTCAGGTTCATCTGGAACAGGCGGCACTGCTGGAACTGCTGGTACGGGCGGAGTTGCCGACGGCGGCATCGCTTGTCCCGGCAACGGCAATTGTTCAGGTCATGGGTCATGCTCCGGTATGACAGATAGTTGCATCTGTGATTCCGGATATGACGGAGCTGCCTGCGACATCTGCGCCAGCGGCTATGCCGGTTATCCTGATTGCGTCATCCTGAACCAAGAATGCACCAATTGGACGCGCGACATATCGTTCGACTCAAATACCATGCTAACAGCCAGCGGCATCTGGGGTTCATCGTCCGATGACATCTACGTAACCGTCACGAGCTCAACCCAGGGCATGGTGGAACATTGGATCGGCGGTTGGTTGTTGGAGTCGCTGCCAACACACGTCAATGGAACAGCCACGTTCCCCGAACGGGCCTATGCCATCTGGGGACTTTCATCCAACGATGCGTGGGCGACCGCAAATGGAAAATCCGGCACACAGGCCATGTTGTTCCACAAGGCCACCTTCATCAACGGTTGGACAGAAGACGATACCGAACCCGCAGCCATGTTTTTCAACAGCATCTGGGGCGCTGACAGCTCGAATATCTTTCTGTTGGGAAAGCAGACAAGCGGATACCGTGTTTGGCGCAAGGCCGTCAGCGGTTGGAATGACATGTCGGCTCCATCTCCCGGAGCACATGGCGCGTTCACGCAGGTCTGGGGATTGGATGCCAGTCACGTTTTCGTGTCCGGTTACGCCGACAGCAACGGTGATGGAAACCCTGACGGCGGTATCCTGCTTTACTGGAACGGAAGCGCTTGGAACTCGCTCACTGTTCCGTCGGGTTGCATTGAGCTGAACGGCGTCCATGGCACGTCGCTCGGTGAAATCTGGGCGACCGGTGTGAATTCCAGCGGCCAAGGCGTGATCTACAGCATCACAAGCAACCTGACCACTTGGACTCCATTCGTCAGCTCGACCGTGACCTGGTACGGACCGATTTGGTCTACGCAGAATGGAAGATCCTTGGCTGGTGGCGATCAAGGCGCTACAGCCACAGCCGGTATCATGCGTCTTACGTCCATCATCCAAGGGGCGGCTTCCACCTCTTCGGTTGACGCCAAAGCTTATTGGCCTGCGGCATTCTGGTTCGATTCGGCTTCGAACACCATGCACGCTGTAACCAATTCGCCTCCTCAAGCCGGACATTATACCGGTCTTTGTAACTGACTTTGCACGCGGGCTTGCCACACTCCAGTGGCACCCGCGTGTTTTTTAATTGATAGAAACGTCCCCTTAATGACGCCGTGCCTATAAAGCAATAAATGCGCTGCTTAATTATTTGTACGGGCGCGGCGCGCCGTGCTCCTACAGAATGTGCTATAATACCAGCAATATGAAACGCGTCTTTTTGCGCTACATTGCGCCCATCGCCATCGGCCTTTCAATTCCATCAGCAATATTTGCCGCTTCAGCGGTATTTTCCGGCCCCACCACCCAACCCACGGGCGGCAATGTGCCGGGAGTAATTTGGAATATGGTTGGTGGAGGTACACAACCAGGAGCGGTAATAAATATCGATGGTGCGGCATCTATGGGCAGTGCAAACATTGCAGGTCAAGCGAGCGCAGGAAACATAATGACGAATACAAATGATAGTAATATAAGAAAAAACATTTTAATTCAACCCACTTACGCATTCCATGTAGATCAAAACTCTGCATCAACTTATAACATGGGTAATTGGGGTGGGCTAGGAGGCACGTCAAAACCGATGACCTTTACGATTTATGGCGGTGCTAGATCTACTAGTATCCCCATGCCAAACTCTGTCTTAGGTGAAGACGGCCGCGTACAAGCCGACAAATTCTGCTTCAACCCGGGTAATCCGGCTGATTGCATATTTTCCTGGTCCGGTGCCAGCGGCAATTTCGTGGTCAAGACTGGCGACACCATGACTGGCTCGCTTATCATCAACTCCGCAGGTACAAAGCCTTTGACGGTCACGGGCGGTGCTATCAACACAGGCGCCATCAATGGGACGAATTCTGTAGCCAACGGCTTTGGCGGACAATTCGTGGGCAACACGGCCGTGTACGCCAGCTCAACCGGCGCAGTTGGCATCGGCGTAGAAGGATTAGGCACTGATTCGGGCGCGGGCTTTTACGGCCTCGCTCCTTCGACCGGCGTGGGCGGTTATTTTTCAGGCGGCACAGGAGCTGTAGTACAAGGCACGCAGGACGGCTTGATTGTGACCGGTCCGAGCTATTATGGAGTGTACGCCAATGATCCAGGCAATCATTTCGGCGTCGTGGGCAGAGGAACGATTGCTGGCGGCGCATTCTATAACGGCGCAACCAACAACGGCGCTTCAATCGGCATTTCCGGATATGCCTTAGACGCCAGCGGAACCACACGCGTCACAAACAGTACGGATGGAACATCGGTAATACTTGGACAAAGCCTCCCGAACGCCATAGTCACTAACGGCGCCTTGACGGTCAAGGGCGGTACTACAGATTCAGGAGCACAAACTCTAATGCCAGCACCTGATGGCAAAAACTACATTCGCGGCGATACTATCTTTGGTGATGTTTATCATAATCATGTCGGCATCGGACTCTCCAATCCTAATCAGGCCCTTTATATTGCTGATTCAAACAACGGAATCGTCTATGGCATGAAACTGGATAATTATTATGGAGCGGGCACGATCACTCCCGGCTCTGGCGTCGGCATCCTTTTTTCCGTCCAAGGCGATGGCTGGAACTTGGACACTTCGCGCGGCAAGGGAGCAATCGTCTATTCCCAAACCGACACTTGGGGACGCGGCGCAATAAGCTTCCTTCAAAATTCATCGGCTGACGCAAGCAACCCGACACTGGCAAATGCCGTAATGACCATCGCAAATAACGGAAGCGTGGGCATCGGAAGCGCTCCGGTTCAAGGCCAGCTTTGGGTGAACAAATCCGTAGCAGGCGGCCAAGGCGGCGATGTCTGGATATCAAATAACGCAGCTTCAACGCTCGGCAATACCAGCAGGTTGGCATTTGGAGTAGATGCTTCAACCGACCCCACTCCCAACGGCGGTATTGAGGACATCATGACCAACACCGTCAGTGGCGCATCTGACATGAGCTTCAAAACTTGGAATGGTTCGTCTTATGGAGAAAGGATGAGAATAGGCGCGAACGGCAACGTGGGTATCGGAATTGCGCCAGGCACTAATCAACTTTTAGTCGCAAACAATTCAACAATTAATTGCGCCTCGGGCTTTTACAATAACGCCTATAATGCTGGCGCTCAATTCGGTTGTCCTATTAAAACAGGCAACTCGTATGCGAGTGTCGCCAATATTTCAAATGGCAACAGAGTTGATTTTGCGGGCCTTGATGGTTCTGGAGTTGCCTACGCACTCAACGTCATTGGAACAGTTAATGTCTTCGGTACCGCATATAAATCGACTGGTATAAGCTGGGTCAATACGTCCGACATCAGGCTCAAAGACCATGTAGAGACCATGCCTTATGGTTTGGATGAGCTGGCCAAGCTGCACGTTATCAAATATCAATTCAAACCCAACAATCCTGAAAATCTGCCCTCAGACCAAGTTCATTTCGGGATGTCGGCCCAAGAAGTTTTGAAAGTTATTCCAGAAGCAGTTTCGTTAGACTCGCAAGGCTATTATCGGCTTGACGCTGATCCCATCATCTGGACTTCTGTCAATGCCATCAAACAACTCAAGGCCGAGAACGATACGCTTAAGGCAAAATACAGCGAGTTGGAGCAGCGTCTGAACAAACTGCAAACCGAAATCAACAACCTCAAATAAAAAATTCCCTTCCGCCGTGTGCGGAGGGGATTTTGATTTGGCCCGGTTTTTCTTGTAGGCTATGACCATTATGCTGAAACTGTTCAACACGCTCACGCGGACGCTCGAGGAGTTTAAGCCGCTCAACGACTCCAAAGTCGGCATGTATACGTGCGGACCGACTGTGTATTGGGACGCACATATCGGCAACTTCCGATCTTTCGTGCTGGAAGACGTATTGCGCCGCGTGTTGGAATTGAAAGGCTTTGAAGTCAAGCGCGTCATGAACATCACGGACGTAGGGCATCTGACGAGCGATGCGGACGAAGGCGAAGACAAGATGCTGGTGGCAGCCAAACGCGAAGGCAAAACAGCTTGGGACATCGCGCAGACTTATCTGGATAAATTTGTTTCAGACACGACCAAGCTTAACATCGTCCTGCCGCCTAAGCCGCTCTTGTGCCGCGCCACCGATCATATCGCGGAGCAGATAGACTTGGTGAAGATCCTGTTGGACAAAGACTTCGCTTATCAGACCTCGGACGGCATCTACTTCGACACCTCAAAATTCCCGAATTACGGAAAACTTAGCGGACAAAAACTGGCAGAAAAAGAAGAAGGCGCACGCATAGACATCAATCCGGAAAAACGCAACAAAACCGACTTTGCGTTGTGGAAATTTTCCAACCCTGTAGGGGCACGGCGTGCCGTGCCTCAACCAAAGAGATTGATGGAGTGGGAAAGTCCATGGGGCACAGGCTTTCCAGGCTGGCACGTGGAGTGCTCGGCTATGGCGCACAAATATCTAGGCCAGCCTTTTGATATCCATTGCGGGGGCGTTGACCACATCGCCGTACACCACGAGAACGAAATCGCGCAGAGCGAAGCGGCTTTCGGCGTCAAATTGGCGGATTACTGGTGGCATAACGAGTTTTTGACCGTGGACGGTCAAAAGATGTCCAAATCTTTGGGCAACTTCTTTACGCTGGCTGATCTGGCTGACAAGGGCTTTGAACCGTTGGCTCTGCGTTACTTTTACCTGGGCGCGCATTACCGCCAACTGCAAAACTTCACGCTCGATGCTTTGGGCGCGGCACAAAACGCTTTGCGCAAGCTACACAACTTGGCACGCGATTTGGTAAAGACAGGAACCACGCTTGCGGAGTTCGAATCAGAATTTCTTTCTGCCGTGAATGACGACCTTAATATGCCGAAAGCATTGGCAGTGGTTTGGAAACTCATGGATTCGGACGCCACAGCAGGGGACAAGGGCGCGACTCTGCTCTGGATGGACCAGGTGCTCGGACTCTCGTTGGATAAATATGTGGCGCATCCGGTGGAAATCCCGGACGAGATCAAGGTCCTGGCCGCAGAACGGCAGGAAGCGCGCGATGCCAAAGACTGGGATCAGTCAGACAAGCTTAGACTTGAAATAGAAAAACACGGCTGGACCGTCGAAGACGGCAAAGCCGGTCAAAAACTCTTACACAAGGACTAAATCCACCTTCTTTTTTTGAAGACGAGAACCGTGGCTATCCCAACTACGCCGACGATAGCCAATGCTTTGAGGAAACCGTAAGAATCGTCTTGCCACGGCATGCCTGACACCCGCATGGAGAACAAGGCAGCAATCAAAGACAGGGGATAGATGATGCCCATGAATACGGTCAGCGTCTTCATGATCTCGTTGGTGCGGTTTTCCATGAGCGACGTGTGCGTCTCATGCAAGGCGTTGATGGTATCGCGCTGCACCTCGAGCGTATCCCAAATCTCCTTGGTGAAATCCACGAGCTGATCGTAATAATCCTGCATGCGGTAGATGGGCATGACATCCGAACCCTGTGCCATGAGCGCGCGGATGATTTTTTTGTGGCCCTGCATGGCTTTGCGCACATTCACGATGTTGGTCTTGATGCGCAAAAGCTCCATGATCACGCCGCGTTGGTCCGCGCCGAACAAGCTCTTTTCCACCTCGTCGATATCCGTGGAAAGATGCACCAGCATGGGAAAAAGCGACTCCAGCAGCGAATCAAGCAGATCGTGCAGTACGTGCGCCAGCTCGGTTTTGGGGTTGGTCTTGCTCTTGGCCTCAAAATCCCGCAGCGCCTGGTTCACGGCCGGCAATTTTCCGGCATTGACCGTGACCAGCCTGTCGCGGGTGATGAAAAAATCCAGCTCAACCGTGCTCACAATGCGTGTTTTGGCGTCGAACACCGGAAACAGCAGGATCATGAACACATAACCGTCGCGCACCACCAGCTTGCAGCGCTGGAGCGGCGGCAGCACTTCGTTGAGGTCAACTGCGTGGAAGCCGTAAGGACGCAAAAAAGCCACCTCTTTCTCGGTATTGCGTTCGAGGTTTATCCATTCCAGATACGGGTTGGAAAGCTTCTTGATGCCGGGCGGCAGCCGTTTGGGCATGAACACATTGTACCATATTGCAGTCTCAACACGGGATGACGGCAAGTGTGGTAAAATGTCGTACATATGGCTAACCAGCCGTTCCAGTCGGCCGAAAAACTCAAACCCGAACAAATCCTGCCGCCAGAGGAGAATTTTCTAGAAGCTGATGAACAGGCCAAGGAGCAGTCCGCGGAATTCAAAGAAGGCTTTTTGGAACAACCCAGTGAATCCGAAAAAGCCCCGGTCACCAAGATCATCGAAGGCGCGCCGGTAACCGCAGCCGCAGCTCCGGCCGTGCCTAAAGACGAGGTGACTGTGGAAGTGGAAAAAATCATGGAGCAAGGCTTGGGAGCGTATTACGAAAACCTACCTCCCGCAGCCAAGGAAAAATTCAAGACCAAGGGCGAGGAAACGGCCAAAGAGATCTCCGACATGGTCCGCAACCTCAAGATCAAGTTCAAACGCGCACTTTCACTCCTCCGCGACTGGCTCTTATGCATCCCAGGCATCAACAAATTCTTTTTGGAACAGGAGGCTAAAATCAAAGTTGACCAACTCATTGAGCTGGCCGAAGCGCGCAAGGAAGACGCTTCAAAACTCCCATTATCCCATTTTTTCTTTTTCAGCTCGAGACCGTAAGCGACCAGACCGTAGGCAGTTCGGGAGTGTTGCAGTTTTTGAACGATCCCACGGTACTCATCGTGCTTACGCCTTTTGCGGTAGCGCTGGCGGCTTTCTTGGTGCTCTACACCATCCATCTGCTTTTTGCGCGCCGCGGACGCGCCTCTGTAGCCTTCAATCTCCAGGTATTGCTGATACGTGTGCCTAAGGAGACCAAAAAAGAAGACATCGAACAAACCAAAAATGCGCAACAGATACAGGAACTCATCTCGGTCATGGAGACGGTCTTTGCGACCATTGGCGCGTTAAAATCCGAACGCGGCTTGATTCCTTGGCTCTTGGGCCGCAAAAACATCTTCTCTTTTGAGATCGTGATGCACCAAAACAAGATTTCGTTTTACGTAGCCGTGCCCAAAAAATTCCGCGAATTCGTGGAACAGCAGATTCACGCCCAGGTGCCGCACGCCGACGTGCTGGACGTGCCGGACTACAACATCTTCCAGCCCAATGGCATCGTCATGGGCAGCTATCTTAAATTCCGCCGCGAATCATACTTTCCGATCAAGACGTATAAAAAGCTAGAATCTGATCCGCTGAATGCGCTGA
>CAIKNB010000015.1 GCA_903828685.1 Candidatus Uhrbacteria bacterium
CGTCGAAGCTCTCGGCGTCATCGCAACCGAAGCTCCGCTGGACGACGGCACGCTGCTCATTGGCAGGCTGAAAAAGCTGGGCGTAAAAGTCATGATTAAGACCAAGGTGGTCAACATCGGCGAGCATTTTGTGGCGGTAGAAGGACCAAAGGGACCGGCCGAACTCAAAGCCGCGACCGTGGTGCTGTGCTTGGGCGCGCGCCCGGACAATGTACTGGCCGAGACTTTCAAGCCCGTGGTCAAACAAGTCATCACCATAGGCGATGCGCTTAAGGCCAGGCGCGTGACTGATGCGGTGCTGGAAGGCGCACTGGCTGCTGTTTCGCTGGGATAATTTATGCGACGGCGATTTTTGGTTCCGTTATTGGTTTTGGTTTGTGCTGCAGTCGCACTGGCCATCTGGTTGTGTTGCACTGGGTTGCAGTCCGGCAAACCAGATTTGGGACTTTCCCCTGCTGCGTCGCATATCACGGTGCGCCGCGGCATATTTTATTCTTCCGACGAATCTAAAGAGCCTCTGGGATACCTAATCACCTTGAACGGCGCCGTAAATCTGACTTTTTTGGCCACGCAGGAAATCGAGGAACAACCGCGTGATCTGTTGCCCATAATCCAAGGCCAGACGATTCGAACCGATGAGTACGATTGGACCGGACTCAAGACGCGAATCAACTACGTGAAATCAGACCGCCAATTGCAGATCGTGCGCGAGATCGAAGCGCAGGACGAGAATGCCACGGACACAGAATCTACCGACTTGCCGACCGAAGTCCTCATGACCACAAGCATCCCGCCGGGCGCGACTTTCGATTTCCAAGATCTCAAACAGTAAGTCGCACTAAAATCTCTGGCGACCATGCCTGCAAACATGGTATTCTGTTGGCGTATGATCCATGAGGAAACGCTCCATCACCACCATAACAACGCCTACATCGTGTCTGTGAACATGGGTTACGGGCATGAGCGCGCAGCTTACGGCTTACGCGATCTGGCTCACGGCGGTATCATCACGGCCAACGCTTATCCCGGAATCCCGCTCAAAGACAAAAAGCTTTGGGCCGAGAGCCGCCGACTCTACGAATTCATTTCGCGCCTCAAACCAATCCCGGTGGTCGGCGATGCGCTGTTCGAAGTCATGGACAAGCTGCAGCGCATCAAACCGTTTTATCCGCGCCGCGACCTATCGGCGCCCAGCATGCAGGTTGAACAGACGTATTACTTCATCGAAAAGCTCGGGCTGTGCAAGCACCTGATCGAAAAGCTTTCCAAAAAGCCGCTGCCTCTGATCTGCACATTTTTCATGCCAGCATTCGCAGCCGAGATTTACGATTACCCGGGCGACATCTACATCGTGGTCTGTGACGCTGATATGGCGCGTGCCTGGGTGCCGCGCGACCCGCGCAAAAGCCGCATAAAATATTTCGCACCAAACGGACGCGTGGTGGAACGTCTGCGCTTGTACGGCGTGCGCTCGGAAAATATTTTCTTTACGGGCTTCCCCTTACCCAAAGAACTCATCGGCGGTCCTGAGGGCGCGGTCATCAAAAAGGATTTGGTTGCGCGTCTGTGCAATCTTGATCCCAACGGCATCTTCATGGACAAATATATCCACACGCTGGAGACCGAACTCGGACCCGGCACCTGTCCCATCCGTTCAGACCATCCTTTAACTCTGACCTTTGCCATCGGCGGCGCCGGCGCACAAAAGAATCTGGGCAAGACCGTGCTGGAAAGCCTGCGCCTTAAGATCAAGAAAAACGAAATCATGTTCAGGCTCGTGGCCGGAACCAAGAAAGAAATCGCCGAAAGTTTCACCAGGACCATTAGGGAATTCGGACTCGGTCCGCGACTGGGCAAGAATTTGTTTGTGGATTATTTTCACGATCGTCCTTCGTATTTCCTCAAATTCAGCAAGATTTTGCGCAAGA
Organism: Candidatus Uhrbacteria bacterium; assembly: GCA_903828685.1. Classification (GTDB taxonomy): domain Bacteria; phylum Patescibacteriota; class Patescibacteriia; order 2-12-FULL-60-25; family 2-12-FULL-60-25; genus CAIKNB01. Next base: position 1,929 of record CAIKNB010000015.1, read on the forward strand.
GCGATATCCTGTGGACCAAACCGAGCGAACTTTCGTTTTACTGCGGCGCTGGCATCCCTATCATCATGGCGCCATCCATCGGTTCGCAAGAACAATTCAACCGCATCTGGCTCAAGGAGGTCGGCGGCGGCGTGACGCAGAACGATCCGCGCTATACCAGCGAATGGCTGAACGACTGGGTGCAGAGCGGCGGCTTGGCGCGTATCGCCTGGAGCGGTTATGTGGAAGCGCCGACGCACGGTTCGTACCGCATCGAAAGCGTGATGACTGGCGAAAAGATAGAATTGCCCAAACTTCCGCTCATCGTCTAAACTGAATATGCATATTATGCTTACAGCCATCCAAAGCTTATCTTTAGGTATAGTAGAAGGCTTGACCGAGTTTTTGCCCGTGTCCTCTTCCGGCCATCTTATCCTGGTGCGCGAACTATTCGGCGTCAATTCGCAGAGTGGTCTGGCGTTCGACGCCGTGTTGCAACTCGGCACCATCCTCGCGGTCTACATCTACTTCCGACGCGACGTATGGAATCTGATTTTGGCGGCATGGAACATGGCTACCGGCGCCTGGCGCAAAGTCAGCCAGGAAGAGCAGACTTTGCTCTATGGCATCATCTTGGGCACGGTTCCTGCTTTGGTTTTGGGATTGCTGCTGCAGAAGGCTATGGATACGATCTTCCGCAGCGCTTTGTTGGTCGCCTGCACGCTCATCGCCGGCAGCCTATTGTTTTTTTTGGCCGAACACTACGCGCGGCTGAAGCATCATGCGGTATCGGTTAAACAAGCCTGGTGGATCGGCTGTTTCCAAGTCTTGGCGCTCGTGCCCGGAGTGTCGCGTTCCGGTTCCACTATCAGCGGCGGTCTCTTTTTGGGCCTTAAGCGCGAGACCGCTACGCGTTTCAGTTTTCTTCTTTCATTGCCCATCATCACAGGCAGCGGCTTGCTCAAACTCTGGGACATCCATAAACACGGCGCCACCGATTTTACTTGGTTCGGCTTGGCGCTGGGTTTTGCCGCGTCTTTTGCGGTCGGCTATCTATGCATCGCCTGGCTCATCAAATATCTGAAAAATAATTCGCTCAAAGTCTTCGCGTGGTATCGGATAGCTTTAGCGTTCGTGGTTTTGGCCATCTTGGCCGTCAGATAGTTCAAGCGCTGTTTAATCCCAACCGTAGCGCTGCACGAACCAGTTCTTCACGAACTGCGTGATGAGGAAATAGGTCAGCAAGAAACCCGCCAGGATAAGCCAGAAGAGAGCGGGCAAAGGCGCAAAGCCGAAGGTCGAGGCCAGCGGCGAGAACGGAAGCCAGATGCCGAATGCCACGATGGCCAGCGTGGTCAGCGTTAAAGGCAAACTGGCGCTGCTCTGCAAGAACGGGATCTTTTTTGTGCGGATGATATGCACGATGAGCGTTTGGGTGATGAGCGATTCCACGAACCAACCGGTGTGGAACAAGGTCGGGTTGCCCCAGCAATTGAAAACGTAAAGCATGACAAAATAAGTGCCGTAATCGAAGATCGAACTCAAAGGACCGATGAATAGTACGAAACGCGCCAGGTTGCTGATCCTCCATTGCCGCGGTTTGAGCAGATAATCCTCGTCCACGCTGTCAGTCGGAATGCTGACCTGCGAAAAATCATACATCAGATTATTGATGATGATTTGCAGCGGCAGCATGGGCAAGAATGGCAAAAAGATGCTGCCGCCGACTACGCTGAACATGTTGCCGAAGTTGGAGCTGGCCGTCATCTTGATGTATTTGGTGATGTTGCCAAAAGCGCGCCGTCCTTCGAGTACGCCTTCCTTGAGTATCATCAGACTTTTTTCCAGCAGGATGATGTCGGATGATTCTTTAGCCACGTCAACCGCTCCTTCTACGGAAATGCCCACGTCAGCTGCTTCGAGCGCCGGCGCGTCGTTGATGCCATCGCCCATGAAACCCACGACGTGGCCGTTTTTTTGCAGGGCTTGGATTACGCGGCTTTTGTGCGCCGGTTCAAGCTTGTCGAACACATTAGCGATTTCAACGGCTTTCTGCAGCGCTGCATCATCCATATTTTCGATTTCGTTGCCTTTGAGGTAGCCCGTGATCTCGAGCTTCACTTCTTTGCAGATTTTGCGCGTGACGAGTTCGTTATCGCCGGTCAGGATCTTTACTTTGACGCCGTGATTCTGCAATTCCTTGATGGCATTAGCGGCCGAAACTTTGGGCGGATCGAGGAAAGCTAAGAAGCCGAGCAGCGTCAATCCGCTTTCATCAACTACGCTATAGGTGCTTTTAGCCGTAGGTACGGATTTGCTGGCTAAGGCTATGAGGCGGAAACCTTCGGAGCTCAATTTTTGGACCAAATCGTCTTTGCTATCGTGATGTGTTTTATCCAGTGCCATGGCGCGATTTCCGACCTGGACTTTGGTGCAGGCGGCCAAAACTTCCTCAACTGCGCCTTTGCAGATCAAAACGTGTTTGCCTTCGCAATCCTGTACCGCGACCGACATGCGACGGCGTTTGAAGTCGAACGGGATCTCGTCGATTTTTTCGTATTTCTTAGCCACGCTTTTGACTTTGGCGTCGTGGTTCAGCACGGCCTCGTCCAGCATATTCTGCAATCCGGTCTGGAAAAAGCTGTTCAGGTAAGCGTATTCGAGCACGCGTGCGCTGTCTTCGCCTTTGATGTCTACGTGTTTGATGAGCACGACCTTGCCTTGCGTCAGAGTCCCGGTTTTGTCCGTGCACAGCACGTCCATGGCTCCGAAATCTTGAATAGCGTTTAGGCGCTTGACGATAACTTTTTTGGCCGACATGACGAGCGCCGCCTTGGACAGATTCACGGTCACGATCATGGGCAGCATCTCGGGAGTCAGACCTACGGCCACGGCCACGGCAAAGAGAAAAGCTTCGAGCCAATCCCCTTTGCTCAAACCATTGATGAAAAACACCAACGGCACCATGACAAAGATGAAACGCAGCATGAGCCAAGTGTAGCGTTGTACGCCTTTGTCGAAGCTGGTGGTCACGACGTGGCGCCCGACAAGATTGCCGGCGAGTTGGCCAAAGCGCGTGCGTGCGCCCGTTGCCACGATCACCCCCGTGGCGATTCCGCTCGACACGTTGTTGCCCATGAAGCAGATGTTCTGCAGCTCAAACGCGTTGTCCGGAAGTTTGGTTATGGCGGGTGCATGTTTTTCTACGGGCAGCGACTCGCCGGTCAGCGCAGCTTGATTGATGTACAAATCCTTGGAGTTGATGAGGCGCAAATCAGCTGGCACCATGTCACCGGCCGAAAGCTCCACTACGTCTCCGGGCACGATGTTCTTGAGCGGGATTTCCAATTTCTTTCCGCCGCGGATGACCGTAGCCGTAGTGCGGATCAGCGATTTTAGTTTTTCAGCAGCTGCATCAGCTCGTCGTTCCTGGATAAAGCGCAGCGACACGCTCAAGAAAAGCATGATTGAGATGATGGCGGCACCCTTAGTGTCGCCGGTACTCAAGGAGATGATGCCCAAGCTAAGCAGCAGTAGGAAAAGCGGATCCTTCAGGTTGCCCAGCAAATGCCAGAACCAGTTTTTGCGTCGTTCGATTACGGCTTCGTTGGTGCTGCATAAGATCAAGCGCCGCGCAGCTTCTTCTTGGCTCAAGCCTTCGGTAGCGGTTGCCAGCGCTGTTATAACTTCCTGCGGCGAACTCATGGCTGCCCACTCGACAGTGCGTTTCAGCTGCTCGTCGGAGCATATTCCGCCTGCGTTTTTGCGGTGTTTCGCCGGTTTGATTTTTTCCATAGTTGTTGACGCATTATAGCAAGGTAAAGGCGAACAGACTAAAAACCCCGACGTGATGTCGGGGTTGATGTTTTGATGTTATTTTGCCGCGGCCAGAAAGGCGTCCCTGATCCTTACAACGGATTTGTCGTATGAATGTTTAACAGCCGCTAAGCCATTGCTCCCATAGCCGCAATACGGCTGTTGCATGGCCGACCAAACTATATCAATCTTATCGCGATAAGTCTGCGCAGCTGCATCATGACCGGGACGCTTGGCAATGTCTGAATCCATGGTTTTAACCGTCTGGTTATGTAGAGCAATCATGCCGGCTGTTAAACAGCGGGTAGTGGCATTGGTGAAGCTCTTTTCGTCCGCCCCCGGGATTTGCGACACCGACATTTTGTAGGTTGTCTTTTTTTTGGTTGTCTTGGCAGCTACAACCTTCTTTTTGACGGTTTTAGTTTTTGCCTGGACGATTGCCGGATTAAACATGCAAAAAACCACGAAGGTGGCAGTCAACACAGCCAAAAATTTGGTTACTTTATTACTCATGTGCATAGTATATACAAACCTATACAACCTGTAAACCGTAAAGTTACACTGCGTTTGGCAGCTTTGCTTGCAGGCGTTGGGCGCGTTTTTGCCACATAGCAAGGCTGATTTCATACACGCCGAATAGCGCAGCGGTATAAAACAGATCGCCCATCAAGGCGTTGCGGAAAAATGGCAAAGCCAGGACATAGCACTGCAGCAATCCAGACAAAGATTTGGCGTACCAGGGCGAAAATTGCCACACTGCCCAGTTGGTTACGAGAAAAAACATGGACGAAGCCGTCAATCCGGAAAGCAAAGTCATTGCCGGATGTTCGAACTTCCGTATAACCAAGGAAAGGCATACGGCCAAGGCCAGACTGCCGTAAACCGCCAACATAAGCTGGGGTTGGTAAAAGCCGATTAAGCAGTCCCCTAGCAGCATGGAAACCAGAGTGAGCGCCGTGCCCCTGCGTAAACCCAGAACATAGCCGGAGAAAAGCGCGATGGCCACAAGCGGCGTGAAGTTCCAGGCATGCGGCAGAACGCGTCCGGCTACGCCTAAACCGATGAGAACTGCAGATAAGATGATCCGTTTGGTAAGGGACATATGTTCTATTGCTGCGCCGCCAGTAGCTTCCATTCGATATTGTCGCCTGATTTGAGCGGCGTGCTGCTCGCGCCTTTTTGGCTGTAAGCATTATTCACCCAGAACTGCCACCAAGCTTTGTTCTTCGGATCCTTAATGCCGTTGATGCTCTGGATGAATACGCCCATGTCGCCGCCGTAATCCTTGTATTCCAGTTTCATGGATTGTTTGTCGGCAACATACTTCAGAGCGTCGAAAGCCGTCATGCCTTGGTGCCACGGGATAGCGGAAAGCGTCGTGACTTTGCCGTTTTCAAAATCCACCATCACGCTGACGTTTGAAGCGGCCGATGCAATTACAGCCAATGAAGGCTGTGGCTTGGGAGGTGGGTTTGCCGCCGGCAGCAATCGGGCAAAACTGAATCCCAACAAAAATATGAATGCCGCGAGCAAAACCTTATAAGCGACTTTTTTCATATGTTTTCATGGCGGCATTTACTCACGCCGTCCAGTAAGAGTCAAAATATTTCAGAACTGCTGCTCGGTACTATCCGGATTGTTCTTGTCCTCGATCATACCATCAAGCTCGGCCGAAGCTTCGCGCTTGTATTCTTCCCACATGGCCGAAAGGACGGTGCGCAGATTCTGCAAATCCATATCCTTGTCCAACTCGCCCATCTCTAAGTGGCTGTCCAAGACTTCCTGCACAAGTTCATTCCACATGTCCTGGCTGGTTACGCCTTGCTCCTTGGCTAAATCGGAAATTTCGTCGAATAATTCTGCGTGCGATAAAGTGTCGAGTTTCATATGGGTCATACGATAACCGTGTTGCGTTCACAAGTCCAAGCAAAAATCAAACCCCCGGCAAGTGGTTAAGAATAGAGATCCGTTGTCAGCGGATCTCAAGGGGAGTCTCGTCTTTACCACGCGTGATTGCCGGGTCGATTCCTGCGTTGCGGCTCCACATTCGGAGCATTGGGGCCGGTGTAGACCAGAGTGTCGGTCTCTGGATGTTTAGCGAACAGCTCCAGCGTCCATACGGGCCAGCCCGTGCTGCGGTTCAGCGTTCCCATGATCCTGTAGCCGGTCCACTTGATGGACTTGTCAGCTTCCAGAATGTCGATCAGGAAAGCCATGATTTGTCTGTCGAATGCTTTTCGTGCCCAGTATCCGATACACCAATCCGTGTTCCCGATGTGCTGTTTGCAGCAACTTGACACGTGTTCGGGTTTTAAACGGTCGTGGTCGGACATCTCATAGCTATCGCGTTCGTCGAATTGGTTCGGGAAATTCTTTTGCCGGATCAGCATCAAGGATGCATCGCCGATTGATTCCAAAGCGTTCTTGCGATACGGACGCGCCATCGCAACCTGGTGAGTCGTCATGTTGCCTCCATGGGTTTTTGGTAAAGGGACGATTCGCTTATTTAGCATGTATTTTCGAATATGTCAACAATAAAACCCCACCATTGCAGGTAGGGTTTTATTTGGTAGCGCGTACGGGAATCGAACCCGTATTACCAGGTTGAGAACCTGATGTCCTAACCATTAGACGAACGCGCCTTGATTAAGCTCTTGCTAGCCAGTCCGGTGATTGGCGGACCAAAAGCTGTTCAGCCTGGTCCGGATGCGCCATAAGTTCGCGCGTTATGCGTTCCATGCGCACGCCTTGCGAGCCCTTGATCAGCACCACGTCGTGTTCATGCAAGCGATCTTGGATAAACAGTCCGGCGTCAGCGCTCTTGGAAAATTTGAAGACTTTTTCTTCCGTCATTCCGGCTTCCAAAGCACCTTTGGCAATCACGTGCGCGAGTGTACCACAGGCAATCAGCATGTCAACACCGGCTGCTGCCGCGGCTTGTCCCATCTCCAGATGCGCTTCCTCGGACAAAGCTCCGAGTTCCAGCATGTCGCCAAGCGCGGCGATACGCCGTCCGCCTGCGGGTAAAGGAAAGCGCATAAGATCGTTAATGGCGGAAAGCGCAGCCAGCGGCGAAGAGTTGTATGTGTCGTCAATGAGCCAAGTGTGTTTGATGCCAAGAATCAAGCGGACTCGTCCCGGCATGCCGTGGAAGTCGCGTTGCAATCTTTCAAGAGATTGCTCGGTCGGACTCACGGCCAAGGCCGCGGCTACGGCGTATGCCTGCGGTTTGCCGACCGTGCCGGTGAGTTTAAGTCTGTGTTTGACTCCGCGAATCGAGACCGTGACTTCTAAGCCAGAAAGTTCGGGCACAGCCTCGTCGATCAAGACCTGCGATGATTCCAGATGCACCTCGGCTTGCGGATTCATGCCGAAAGAAATCTTTTTCAGGCTCAAGTCGTCGCAGATTTCTGCTACGCGTACGTCATCCAAATTGTAGATAGCGGTGCCGTCAGGCGGGAGCATGGTGACGATGGGCGCCTCTTCGCGCGCTACTCCGTCGACCGTGCCGAAGAATTCCGTATGTTCAGGACCGATGGCTGTGAACACGCCGATGGAAGGCCGAGCCATGCGCATGAGCCGGTACAAATCTCCGGGTCTGTCAGTGCCAAGTTCCAAAACGAATGTTTTGGCGCGAAGCTGCATCATGCCTAAGGCCGTTAGCGTGCCTTTGCCCAGCAGCATCAACCACTTGAACGGCGAACGCTGCGGCATGTCGCAGCCGAACACGGTCAAAGGAACGCCCAGGTCGTTATTGAAGTTCTTATCCGACATAGCCACGCCGCTCCCCTGCTCCAGCGCGCCGAGCGCCACGCCGACTGCGGCTTTGGTTGAAGTCTTGCCCACCGAACCGGCGATGCCGATGATCAGCGGATGTTCGCGCTGCAAAGAACGTCGCACGCAGCGGGCCAGGTATCTTTCGAGAATTTTTTGCAGATTCATAAGATGGCGTTAGTGAACAGGTGCGGTTGATGTCGTTAAGATCGGCAGCGTGGTCGAAGTCGTGGTTTCCGGAAGCTTTGGTTTGTAATCAATAGGACGTTCTGGCGGAATCTGCAGATATGTAAGCAGGAAAGCCGCCATTTGGCCAAACACGGGCGCAGCCGAGGATTCGGCCCATTGTACGTCGCGCGGATGGTCGATCTTCACCAACATCACGAACTTGGGATCAGAGGCTGGCGCGTATCCGGCGAATGAGCCGATAGTTAGGTCCTTTTCATAGCCCGGGCCGTTTTTGAGCGGAACCTGCGCCGTGCCGGTCTTGCCTGCCACCCAATAACCGGGAACTGCCGCGCGTTTGCCGTGGCCGTCTTCCACCACCGAAACCAACATGCCGCTGACTAAACGCGAAGTGCGGCCCGAGATGGGCTGTCCGACTACTAGCGGTTTGGTTTTTTCATGCACGCCATCCGAATGAATCACTTCGTCCACGATGTAAGGGCGCATGAGTTTGCCGCCGTTTGCCAACGCTGAATACGCGACCACGAGCTGCAGCGGCGTGAGCGAAAAACCTTGGCCGAACGAAGCCGTGGCGCCGAACACGCTGCCTGTCTTATCCAGCGGCGTGACATTGCCTTTTGATTCCGGTGTGAGTTCGATGCCCGTCTTTTTGCCGAAACCAAAATCCAGCACGTACCTGCGGAAGGCTTCGCGCCCCAGTTGGCGTTCCACAAAGATGGTTCCGGTGTTGAGCGACTGATCCAGCACCTCGATCATAGTCTTGACGCCGTGCGCCTTGCCGTCGGAATTTTTGATCTTGAAATTGTCGATTTCCTCCACGCCTTTATCGAGATACGTGGTTTTGGGCGTGATCTTTCCTGCATCCAAACCCGCAGCCATGGTTACGGCTTTGAACACCGAGCCAGGTTCGTAAGCGCCAAAAGTCACCGGATTGTTGAGTACGCTCAGATCAGCCACCTTGCCGTATTCGGTCGGATCAAAGTCAGGCGAAGAGCACATGGCCATGACCGCGCCGGTGTTCGGATTCATGATTAGGATGGAACCGCTGTCCGCGCCATGCTGTAGAACCGCAGCTTGGATTACGCTGCAGGCTTGGTATTGGATTTCCGGATCGATCGTCAGCACGATATCGGAACCTGATACGGCGTCTTTGAGGTTCAACGATCCCAGAGTAATGCGTCGTCCGCCTGCGTCTTTTTCGGCCAACAGTTCGCCCGGCGTTCCTGAAAGTATGCGGTTGCACGAGCCTTCGATGCCGTATTTACCTTGAGGCATTCCGCTGTCTTCCTGACTCACGAATCCGATGAGCTGGCCGCTCATGTTTTTTTCCGGATAAAACCGTGCGCTGCTTTTAACAAAACCTACGCCGTCCAGCTTTTGCGACTGCAAAGCCGTGATCAAATCCGGATTCACATCCTGTGCGATACGTTCGTATTGATCGTCAGCCTTTTTGGTCAATTTCGTGACCATGTCCACGTCAGGCAGACCGAGCGTCAGCGCCAAGGCATGCGCTATCGAGACAGGGTCCGACATTTGCTTGGGTACGGCATAGACCTCCCAAGACAAGCGATTCGTGGCCAAAGGACGCAACTGGCCGGTTGAGCCATGATCGCGAACCAGGATTTGGCCGCGCGTCGGAGTCAGTTTTGTCTGCAAGTCATGTTGGTCAGAGGCCAAGAGCGAGTACATGCCGTATTGCATTATCTGCAGATAGCCCAAGCGCAACACCAGGACCAAAGCCACAAGCAAAAAACCAAGCTTCAAATATCGAAGCCTGGAATCAGCCTCCGGTCTTTTTTTGGACATGCGTCCCCACATATTTCGGACGCACCAATCATATCAAACTCGCGGCAACTTAGGCACCCTGTCAAAAGTCAAGATATTTGCGTCCTTTGAGCTTATCTGGCAGGTACTCCTGATCCACCGGTTCGGTGTAAGCCGGGTTGTATTTGTAGCCTTTTCCATAGCCCAAGTCTTTCATGAGTTTGGTCGGCGCATTCCTGATATGCAGCGGAACCGATTCATTGGGCAGATTTTGGATGTCTTGCTGGATTTTCCCGTAAGCTTCATACAAAGCGTTGGATTTTGGAGCCCGCGCCAAATAAGCCGTGACTTGCGCGAGGATGACGTTACATTCCGGCATGCCGATGAAATGCGCGGCTTGGTAACCGGCCACAGCCTGGGTCAAGGCATTCGGATCCGCCAGACCCACGTCTTCTGACGCAAAGCGCACCAAGCGCCGCGCCACATACAAAGGATCTTCACCGCTTTCCAGCATGCGACCCATCCAATACAACGCTGCATCCGCGTCAGATCCGCGCATGGACTTATGTAGTGCGGAAATAATGTTGTAGTGCTCCTCGCCGGCTTTGTCGTAGAGCACGTGCGTGCGTTGAAGTAATGATTTAAGGTCAACGCTGTTCAGCTCCAACTTCTTCCCAGTTTTGTTCTGTGCTTGCGCAGCTTTGACCAGATTCTCCAAAGTGTTCAAAGCAATACGCGCGTCGCCGTCAGCAACCGTGGCGATTTCTTCAAAGACCTGATCCGGCACAGTAATTTCAAACTTGCCATAGCCCTTGTCTTTGTCTTTAAGTGCTCGCATGACCAGGCTCTTGATGTCAGCCGCTTCGAGCTTGTTCAAGACGAATACTTTGCATCTGGAAAGCAAGGCTGAGTTCACTTCGAAACTTGGATTTTCCGTGGTGGCGCCGATGAGGATCATGGTGCCGTTTTCCACGAACGGCAAAAAGCCGTCTTGCTGCGCTTTGTTGAAGCGGTGGATTTCGTCTATGAACAATATGGTGCGCCTACCTTCAAAGTCCAGGCGATTCTCAGCTTCTTTGATGATTTGCCTGACTTCGGTGACTCCTGACGTCACGGCCGAAAGCTGCGAGAATGCCATACCGGAAATCGCAGCAATCACGCGCGCCAAAGTCGTTTTGCCCGAACCTGGCGGACCCCAGAAGATCATGGATGGCACATTGCCGGATTCGATCATGTCGCGGAAAACCGCACCGGGTTTGACCAGCTCGGTTTGACCCACGACTTCGTCAAACGTCACAGGCCTCATGCGGTCAGCCAAAGGCGCGAATTTACGGCGCCTTGCCTCGTTTGCGGCATCGAATAATGTCGGCATATTGTATGGAACAAATATAGAACGGATTGGAAGTCGGGTCAAATGTAGGGGCAAGCCTTGTGTCGCGTTTAACGCGATGCGGTTGCCTTGGGCGATGTCAAGCATCGCCCGTACACAAGTTCATTAGATTAAAAAAGCGCACCCGACACACGTTCGAGAGCGCTCGGTCGTGCGCGGATGCGCGAGGGGTTCAAGAGAGTTGCTCGATGGCCTCGATAACAACCCTCGTGTTTCGGCCATAACCGCCTTCAACAGAGGGAAGCGGAATGCATGTTCCGTTGACTGATTTGAACAGTGGAGTAACTCCATGATAGAGCGGGTTAGGGCCTCGACTGTCAACTTCGGTCTGTTGCCTTGCAAACACCGCGAGAGCTTTCGCAAGAGCGAGTGCGTCCGGATACTCCTCTTCAACATCCGAATGTTGCACGACTCGGTAGCCCCGTTCGCTCATTTCGACTATGACCAACTTGAATCTGAATCTCATGACTTTTTCCAATCTGCGCGGATGCGCGAGGGTTACGTAGCCTTGGGAAGGCCGCTCTGCGAAG
>CAIKNB010000016.1 GCA_903828685.1 Candidatus Uhrbacteria bacterium
ACGTTGCCGTTCAACGTGAAGTCGCCCGACCACGGCGGGCCGTAGGTTCCGCTCCAGATCCCCTGCAAGTTTGGAAAAAGCTCGCCGCTGCTGGAAATGACCGAGTAGCGAGCGGCGTCAAATTCTTTTTCCAACAAGGCCGCCGGATATTTCACGTCGCGGGATTTCGCCAGCAATTCCTCCGAAGTCAGATTGCGATCCGCGCCGCCGCCGAGATCGAGCCGGGCACGGGCGAACAGCTCACCGTGAACCTTCGTATGGCGCGCAAGTAGCTCGCTAAAGTCCCGCTGGATCTCGGACAAGCCCGCTTTCAATGGAGAAATTTGCGATTTGGAGAAATCTTTAAGCATCGCGATGCGGGTGAGCACCAATACCTCATCAGCTCCCCGCACGATCATTTTACCATTCTCGCATTTGCATGTTCCGCCGCGTGTCACCACCCGCGCCACGCCTTCGTAGCCTTGCAGGCTCCCCGGCCAGTCTTTGCGAAAGCTGCAGCGATAGGTCAACCAGCCGTCCTCCGCCGAGGCGATCGTCTCTTTGACCCCTTCCTTGAACGCCTTCTCCGCGCCCCAGCCGCCCTGGCCCTTCGGCTCGCGGGGAGTGAGCTGCAAATCGCAATCGACCGTGCCCGCCTTCGGGCCTTTGATCCGAAGCACGACCACGTCATCCGGACGCGAGACAAACAATTGCCTTTGAAACGCCCCGCGCTCATCGCTCCAACTCACCGCCGCAACACCCGTGGCAAAATCCACCGACCGCAAATAATTTCCGACCGTGGCGTTCCCAACCATTTTCACGCGCACGTCAAACGCGGGCACGAACGGATCGGTCCACCGCTTGCCTGCGTAGCCGGACTTCTTCGACAGCTCGACGACAAAATCGGCGGCGCGTTGATATTCCCCAGCAGCGAGCATCTGGCGAATTTCCTTGAGATGGCTCGCCGTATCCACGGGCGGCAGAGGCTCATGGAGGGGCATGAACAGCCGGGCGTGGTTGAGCACGATCGTTTCGTCCAGCGGCTGGCCGTATACCAGCGCACCAAATTTCCCATTGCCGCTGATAAGCGCATTTTCCCAATTGGTCGCAGGCTGCGAGCTGACAAAGCCCCGGTCGGGAGCCGCAGGCTGACCTACTGGCGAGGCAGCCGAACCACTGGAGGTGGACTGCGCAACGCTGGATCCGACTGATAGAATAGCTGCCAGAATGGCTAAGCTGATGATGTTTCCTCGTTTCATGAATGGTTCCTTCTTTGTTTCATTGTCTGCTGATCATTCCCTGACCGACAGGTTCTTAAAATACACCGGAGCGCCATCGGCCGCGTAGCTGCCGAGCCGGACGAATCGGAAGCCGTGAACGAATTCCACGGCTTTGACACGCGACTGCGCGGTCTTCCCGCTTGTCAGATCCCGGACAGTGATGGTCACGAATCCTTCTTGCGAAGCGTCAATCGTCAGCTGCGTCCAGCCGTCAGACTTTGTCAGCCCATCCCCGATGGGGCGCCATTCGGGGACGAGGCCGTTGAATTGCTCTGCTCCGTCGAGGGTGTAAAACTGAAAGGCAGGCGTGCCGTTGAGCCCGGCCATCACTCCGTGGTATCGGGCCTTCTCGGCGAAGCGATTGGCAGTTACATCGTCGTAAAGAATTTCGAGAACCCCGCTGGCCGCAGCCGCATCGGCACGAAGTTCGACGCTGACGATCCCACGAACGGGTCGGCCGAAATCATAGCTGATCAGCGACTGCGGGGCCGTCTTGTACGCGCCATTTTCCACAATCGGGTCGGCTGCAAAGACCGCCTTCTGCCAGATTCCGGGGTTGCCAGGCTTGTTGGTCAGGGGAATGGGAAGCGACCCGAAACTTTCCGAAAGCTCCAGTTTTTTCACGCTGGGCGGGACGACCTGCGCCGGGAGATGAACG
>CAIKNB010000017.1 GCA_903828685.1 Candidatus Uhrbacteria bacterium
CACGGCTCCGGCCGCAGCGCCTAGCGGTGTCCAGCCTGGCACCACAGGACCACTGGACGAAGCGGAAGTTGAGCCGGCCTTTAGTTCGGCATGGCGCAGCAATACGATATCGTCGGCTGACCGTGGCAAGATGCGTGCATCATCTCGCGTAGCGTCCAGGAGCCCAGCCGCTGCTACGGTATCGCCGACTGCCAGGCGCTCTGGTCGGTATCTGACCGTGGGCCGGATGAGCATATCAATTTCCGCATCACCCAAATCCAGATGCACTGTCCGGCCTTTGATGGTCACGACCGTTCCGGTTACGTTGATCAGGCTCCAGCCGTCTTCATTCGAAGGAGCGGTCAGGTCCACGATGCGCGGCATGATGCCGGAAGTGGAAGTCGCGAGTCGCGTGCAAGTATCTTTGGAAGCCATCTTGAGCGAGGCTGTGTTACGGTCGTCGATGAGCAGTCTGCCGACCACGGCCACGGTGCTGCCGAAATCCGGCAAGCGCATGACCGTAGGCATGCTGACCGATATGCCGCGCCCTTCAGCCGACTGCAGGATGAAGGCGTGGCCTGTGAGCAGACCGGGCACCGAACCGACCTGGCCCTCGAGCCTGACGCGGATACTTGGGGTGTCTTGTTGGTAAAGCATATCGAATGTCATGGGAATTATGGGATCGGCTTTGGATTTGGAGGCCGTGGTTTTTTTGAGCGTGGCTTTTTTGCTCGCCGCTGTCTTGGCGGACGAAGTTTTTACGGTTTTAGACGATTGGTCTTGCACGGTTGCGCTGGGCACATCATCAAGCTCAATACTTTGGTCATCCGACTGGCCGTCCGCGGTTTGTTCTTGCGTTGAAGCGGCGCTTGCGATCTGGACCGTGTCTGAAGCTTGGGTTGTATTACTTACTGCCACAGTTTTTGAGGGTGGGGGAGTCAGAATGTTGATTGCCGCCGGCGTCGAAGATGTTGTCAGGGTCCAGGCGCCGGTCGAGTCGGGATAACGGATCCAGTCCTGCCCTTTCTTGGTGGCCGTGTACGACAAGGTGTCCAACAGTTGTCCGGACGGGTCGTAGAGCGACACGCTGTCGCCGTCGTTATTCAGCTTTGAACTTGGAATTTCTATTTTGATATAACGGTTCGTTCCGGGATGGATGGTGTGGCGTCCGAGGATCAGGATGCGGCTTTTGCTGTCATGCAATTCGCATTTATAGAGCGAGATGTCGTTGCCTGCATCTAGCGTGGTTATCTCCACCCACTCCTTGCCGCTCGCGGGATATGGTGCGACTTCGTTCAAGCGCAGCATGGCGTAGACGGGTTTTGAAACGGGTTGCGTCGTGGTTGCGGTCAAATTGGTTGCGGAGGTTTGCGTGGTGGCGCTTGTTTGCACGACGTCCGTGTTGGAAGTCGAAGATGTGGTTGGTTGGTTTGTGCTTTCCGTAGTCGTGGCAACTATCTGATCAGTCGTGGAAGCCACAGAAGCATCGCCTGGTATATCTGCAGTTGAGGAAGCGGACTCGTCTGACGAATCCGTTGAAGTCGCAATTTGCTGTGTCGAGGTTGCAGTCGAATCTGTCGAAGTCGTGTCCGTGGAATCGTCTCCCGATTCAGTTGTGGTCGAGGTCTGCGTATCGTTTGGCGGCGCAGGAGCGCTCTGTGTTTGGATATAGCAAAAGTCGCAGATGCCAGGTGTTCCCAGATCGGTAGTTCCGGGTTTCATGTTTTGCGTGGTTGTTGAATTGGTCCAAGCCGCGGCCAGCGTACCGTCTTGCGTAGGGTCGCTGCGTAGCAGGGTTATTTTCTGCGGCAAGCTGGCTCCAGCAAGCGGCGCGCCGCCCGTGCCTGAAGAATCCACCAGGTTTCCTTGCGCGTCATAGAGCGTGATGCCGAGTTGTGAGTTGGAAAGTGACACGGTCGTGGTAACGACTTGCGGCGTCAAAGCCAAAACGCTTTTGGCATCAGTCATGTCGTAGTTTGAGACAAGATAGGTTCCGTGCGCCGGAATAATAGCGCTTGCCGGCAGATAGATGGTTTTGCTGCTTTCGCCTGCGCCACGCAGCGACCAGCCAGCCAGAGACAGGGGATTGTCTGAAACGTTCCATAGCTCGATCCATTCGTCAGCCGTAGAGAGCGTGGAACCAGCCCAAGCTACTTCGCCGATAACCACGGGTGAAGTCGGATAAGCGGCGCGAACCATGAATGAATCCAGCGGACTCATGGCAGCGCTGGTTGCGATCAAGACGCAACAAACCAGCCGTACGAAAATGACGTTTGTTCTGGTCATAAAATGTTTGGCGATTCAAATACTCTTACTTATACCGCTGCCAGAAATGATCTTTCCTGTCAAGGATTTGACGGGAATATGGAGTTGGTTTTATATATAGATAAGTATCTATATATTATGGATAGCGTATTTAAAGCCTTGGCCGACCCAAGCAGGCGCAAGATCATGTCTTTGCTCAAAAGCCGGGACATGACGGTTTCGGATATCCAAAAGCATTTTGATTTTACCCAGGCCACGCTTTCGCACCATCTCGACGTGCTCAAGCGCGCTGACTTGGTGGTGACCGAGCGGCGCGGGCAGTTCATCGCATATTCGCTCAATGCGTCCATCGTGGACGAGATCACGAATTCATTCATGAACCTATTCAACTATGACAGACAATAAAATCTGGCGCTGTGACGCCATGTGCATCGTAAGGATAATCTTGGTTGCGCTGATGTTCGTGGCCGGAGCGTTCTTGTACAAATATCTACCGGCCATGATCCCTACGCACTGGGGTATGGAAGGACAGCCCAACCAATATTCGCCCAAAGCTTTTGGGGCGTGGCTCATCCCCGGGATGTCGCTGCTCTTCCTTGTGCTGTTCCCGTTATTGCCCAAGCTTGATCCCAAAAAAGAGAATTATGAGAAGTTCCAAAAATCCTGGAGCGTCATCCAGACTGCGCTCATCGGTTTTTTTGCCTACATGTATGCCGTCACCATGTATGTGACGCTTTATCCTCAATACAATGCCCAAGTGGGCCGCGCTGTGACGTTCGGCATAGGCTTGCTCTTCGTGATCTTGGGCAATGTCATGGGCAAGGTGCGCCAGAATTATTTCGTGGGCCTAAAGACGCCGTGGACTTTGAATGATCCGGAAGTGTGGCAAAAGAGCCAGCGCTTCGCGGGTTGGATGTTCGTGCTCGGAGGCGTGGTCTTTATGCTCCAAGGGTTGATTTGGGTCGCCATCATACCGGTGTTCGTGGTTTTGATGATCGTCATCGTGGCTCTGCCCATCATCTATTCTTATCTTTTGTCGCGGGAAAAAAGCAATCGGAAATAAACGTCGATTCCCCGGTCTAGTGTTTGATCCACTCGCGGGTAATCCATTTTTTGACCAGCGCCTCTTCCAGATCGATGTTTAACGTCTTCGACAGTACAAAGGCCAAGCCAACCACGTCTGAAAGTTCCTTAGCCATCTCGCGGTGCGAATCTTTTGGCTTAAGGAATTTTTGCGGCCGGCATTTCTTTTTGTGTATCAGATAGGATTGCACGAATTCGCCGATCTCTTCATTGATTTTGAGCACCAGATAATCCTCATCCACTTTTAGGTTATCGCGCTTGGCATTGTCCAGGAAGATTTTGGAAATTTTCGTTTGCAGTTGTTTGAGTTGCATAGGGTTTAAGTTTTTTGTACGTATTGCACGCGACCGACTTCACCCGTATCAAGTCTGACTTTTATGCCGCGCGGATGTTCTGATTTGTTGGTCAAGATATCTTCCACGATTCCTTGCGTCAGCTTGCCGGTTTTTTGGTCTTCTTTCTTCACCATCACCACGACCGAGCCGGGTTTGATGTCTTTGCGTATTGTGCCGTCCATATGACGGACCCAGCGTAGCAGAAAACGGCTAAGGGAGAAAACCGGCCATGACTCCAGACCCAAAGCGGTGTAAAATATGCGCGCACTTTTATGCGCATCAAAAATCACTTCCTTAAGATCCTGGTATACATCGTGGTCGCATTGGTCTTGCGTTACGCCGTAATCCCGTATGCCTTGGACGCTCAAGCGGCTTGGCTGCAAACGTTGGCTATCTTGGTCATCTTCGGTTTCGGTATCGGGCTCGTGTTCATAGGCACGGCTGATGTGATCGAGGAAACCACGGACGTGCTCAAGGACCGAACCGGTTTGGCCGGCGGTTTCCTGCAATCTCTCGGCACGGCGTTTCCGGATATGATCATCGGTATCGTAGCTGCGCTCGGCAGTCTTTTGGTCAGCGGTACGGACCATATACGCGCCATCAATCTGGCCATCATCGCCGCCTCAGCTACCTTTGGTTCCAACATCTACAACATCTTATATTCAGTCTGGTGCGTGCACCGGCAAAACGTGGCTGACGAAAGACGGCACTCAGTCTTTATGGTGCCTTATGTCCCAAGCCTGGGAAAGTTGAAGCCTCTCAAAGACCATCGCATCAAACCCACGATCAAAGAGATGGACGGCGCCATCCGCGTACTCATGTCTTTGACCTTGCTGACTGCATTCGTGGCATCCAGCATGGTGGTATTCGGACGCGTGAACGAGGCCAGCAATCCGTTGTCGGGGGATCTGTACCAGTTGATCCGACCCGTGGGCGTGATTTTGTTCCTGTTGTGCGTGGGCATCCTATATTATTTTCGCAAAAGCAATCGCGCCGAGTCGCCGCTGGAAGAAGTTGAAGTAGAGGAGCGGTATTACTCCCGCCAGTCTACCGCGCGCATCTGGTTTGATCTGCTTTTGTCCGGCGTAGCCATCCTGTTCGCAGCCGAAAGCATGGTCAAAGCCATGGAAGTCTTCTCGCAGCTTACGCATATCCCGTTTGTGGTCACAGGTATTGCGGCCGGCATCATCGGCTGTCTGGGTGAGATGATCGTGATCCATAATTTCTCCGTCCATCCTAAGGGCCGCATCGGCGACGCGATTGTGGGCGTAGCCATGGATAATATCGTCACGACTTTGGGCGCGTCCGTGGTGGCTATCATGGGCGGCATATTCCTGGGAGGCAACTCGTTGATTTTGATTTTCGTGGTTATTTTGACGGCTAATACTCTGCTCATCGAACAGATTTCAAAGCTGAAGAACAAGCTGGTATAGAGATTGTTTTTGGCATGTGGAAAAATCAGTTTCCCCTTGTATTTATTGCAGCTTGACAGGCGCTTGCAGGTGTTCTATTTTTGTTCTATATGCTTCCGCTCACACCTAAGCAAAAAGAAGTTTTGGATTTCATCGTCCAGTTCCTGAATGAAAAAGGCTATCCGCCGTCGTTTCGCGAGATTGCGTCCGGTTTGGATTTAGCCTCGCCTTCGACCGTGCACGTGCATATCCAGGCGCTCAAGGAACGCGGCTATCTCAAGCGCAATGGGGAGATGCGTAATCTGGAACCTACGGACAAGGCCGTGAGCTGGGGCAAGAGCGTTTTGTTGCCGCTCAAAGGCTTGATTGCGGCTGGCGTGCCCATCGAAGCCGTGGAAGAGCGTGAAACTTTTGCTGTGCCTGTGGAGCTCGCGCCTGATTCGGCAAATTCATACGTCTTGCGCGTCAAAGGAGATTCCATGATCGAGGATGGCATCTTTGATGGCGACTACGTGGTCATCGAGCGCAACCCAAGCCCGAAAAACGGTGAAGTCGTGGTGGCGCTCTTGGATAACGAATACGCCACGCTCAAACGTTTCTACCGCGAACGCGACCGCATCCGCTTGCAGCCAGCCAACTCCACCATGAAACCCATCTACTGCTATGACCCGTTGATCCAAAGCGTGGTCAGGGCAGTCATCCGGAAGTTTGAATTCAAATAAACGCAGTTTTAGTCCGTAGCCAGTAGCGTCGGAGAAGGCAAAACGACGTTATAGGTTTTAAGTTTAGGTACATATGTATTCCAAACCC
>CAIKNB010000018.1 GCA_903828685.1 Candidatus Uhrbacteria bacterium
AGCTCGCGCGGCGCGCCGGCTTCGCCCGGCCTGACCACGGAACTGGAGAGCAGCGAATTGCGGAGACGTTCGCGGCGCTCTGCCTCATACCACTTTTGCGCGATGCGTTCGCCCACGGCGTCATCGATCTTGATGGCGCGTGCGCCGATATCAAAACCCAGCACCGGGAGTTTTTCCAGGAGCTCATGCGGGGTGGTCTTCAGACGGCG
Source organism: Candidatus Uhrbacteria bacterium (assembly GCA_903828685.1). Classification (GTDB taxonomy): domain Bacteria; phylum Patescibacteriota; class Patescibacteriia; order 2-12-FULL-60-25; family 2-12-FULL-60-25; genus CAIKNB01. The sequence goes on from CAIKNB010000018.1 coordinate 210, forward strand.
GGCCAAATCAGATACGTTCATGTGGCCAAGAGTACTGAAATTAGGCCAAAAAGTCAATCTTGGGATGCCTAAAAGCCGGTGTTTTCCGGATCCATCTCACATTTTGCCGGATTTTCATCAATTTACTTGACGTATTTCGCTGATTAAACTATGTTTTCTTTTCCTTCGACAAGAAAGAGGTGGCACATGACGGATCAATCACTCGTCCAGCTCCTGCGACAAAACGACAAAAACGGCTTTGCGGCAACCATCTGCGAATACCGGCGCCTAAGCCTGCCAATTGATTTGTCCGGCGCGGAACTGTCCGATACGGATTTTTCAGGATTAGACCTGAGTCGCGTCGACTTCAGCTGCGCGAATCTGACCGGCGCGAATTTGACCGAGACGATACTCGAGAGCGCGCAGCTCGGTGCCGCGCGGCTCGAAGGCTCGGACCTGGCCAACGCCGACTTGAGCAACGCGAACCTGTACGGCGTGTCGCTCTTCAGGGTGAAGGGTTTGTCCAGCGCCACCTTTTGCGACACCGCGTTGGATCACGAGGCGCAAAAAGCGGTTTCCGAGGCCAAGTTTAATTGCTCAGACAGCGCGATTCCGGCTCCGCAAACCATCTCCATCGTCCCAAGCAAGGCCAGTCATGCTCAGGAGTGCGTCCAAGTCGTGACGTTCGTTTGCCGCAACGTCTTCAGTTACTGCAAACGCGCGTTGCGCAACTCCCTGAGGCAATCGCCCAGCTAGCCGCCGACGCCCGCCCGCGCACCTTCTTTCCCCGGCCCGACTTAACCGTCGAGCCGGTGTTTTTTATTCCGATGTGTTAGCATTGATATATGACCGATTCGCTTCCGCCGAACACGCTGCTGATCGACAAACCTGCGCACATGACCTCGCACGACGTGGTAGATGAGGTGCGCCGGATTTTACATACGCGCAAAGTCGGCCACGCCGGAACGCTGGATCCTTTTGCCACCGGACTCTTGATCGTGGGCGTGAATTCAGGGACCAAAGAGCTGACCAAACTCGTGGGTTTGAATAAGACATACGTCGCGACTGCGCGGCTTGGCGCCACCAGCACGACCGGAGATCCAGAGGGAGTCATAACAGAGAAGCTAGCAGCTAGTAGCTTGCATCTAGGTAAAGACACGGAACAGTCCCCAGCTACTAGCTACCAGCTACCAGCTACTCAAGACATCGAACGCGCCTTGGATAAATTCCGCGGCGGGTATGAGCAGACCGCGCCGGCTTTCAGCGCCAAAAAAGTCCAGGGGAAAAAACTCTATGACTTAGCGCGCCGCGGAAAACTCGAGGGCGTGGAACTGCCGAAAAAAATTGTTACGATTTCCAAGCTACAAGCTACTAGCTACGAATACCCTTTCCTAACTTTCGAAGTCTCCTGCTCTTCGGGCACGTACATCAGAGCCTTGGCCCAAGATATAGGAGAGGCGCTAGGCTGCGGCGCGTACCTGACTGAATTGCGCCGAACCAAAATCGGACCGTATAATATCGAAGATTCAACTAAGCTCAATGAACTAAAACCAACTTTATGAAAAAATTCCTTCTGTCAGCTTCACTCTTGGTCCTCTTAGGCGCCGGATGCTCCGCTGCGACGCAGCAGACTGCGAGCAACCCGCAGCCAGCCGCGAATACTGCGGGAAAAACTTATGCGCTGGTTGACGTGGCCAAGCACAATTCAGCCACTGATTGCTGGATGGCCATCAGCGGCAAAGTCTATGACGTGACGAGTTACGTGGACAACCACCCGGGCGGTCCGGCCATCCTCAAAGGCTGCGGCCAGGACGCTACGACGATTTTCAACTCCGTTCCCAAACACAGCGGCAAAGCCGACAGCATCTTGCCGACCTATTACATCGGGGATCTCAAATAATTCGGCGGCTTTTTACCCGCAAATAAGCCTCTGGACGGAGAGGCCGGTTTCTGGTATATTCGGACTACCGACCAATCATTAATCCGCTACGGACAATTGATGGCATCGCATTCGGGTCGGATCTTCCTGTCATTTACCCCTTGAATCGGACAATTTAACGACTGTTACTGCTGTTTTTGGGTGTACTCAGACCGCTTCAGGCAGCCACGCGTTCATACAGACGAAGACCCAATCCACTTTGGATCCATTCCGTCATGTCCCGGCGTATCAGCAATATGGTATACGCAGTTTTCGGCATAATTCTAGGTGCGTTCCTGGGCTTCCTGGCGGCCAACTATTTCGCCTCGGAGAAGGCGCGCAAATCCAAACAGCGCGTAGCTGACGCAGAGGCCGAAGCAGCCCGCCTGGTCACGCAAGCGCAGACTAAGGAACAGGACATCCTGGTCAAGGCCAAGGATAAGGCAGTCAAGATTCTGGAAGAGGCGCGGCTGGACGAAAAGCGCGGCGCCGAGGAAATCAAGCAGCAAAAAGGCGAGCTGGTAAAGCGCGAAAACGAATTCGCGACCAAGCTTTTGTCGTTGGACGAAGAACGCAAATCCGTGGAGACCAACAAAGCCAAGATTGCAGAAGAACTCAAGCTTACCGAGGAGCTGAAGATGGAAGAGAGCAAAAAGCTCGAAGAGGTGGCCAAGCTCAGCCGCGAGGAAGCTTTGGAGCGCATCACTAAACTGGTCGAAGAACAGAGCCAGGACGCGCTCATGAGCCGCATGCGCAAGCTGGATTTGATGGAGACCGAGGAAATCGAGCGCAAAGCCAAAAACGTGATCGGCGTGGCCATCCAGCGTCTGGCCTCGACTGTCGTAGCCGAAACAACCACCACCTGGGTGGAGCTGCCCTCGGACGATATGAAGGGACGCATCATCGGCAAAGAAGGACGCAACATCAAAGCCATCGAACAACTCACAGGCTGCGAACTCATCGTGGATGACACGCCGGGCATGATCACGGTCTCCGGCTTCTCCCCCATCCGCCGCCAGGTGGCCAAACGTGCCTTGGATAAACTCATCACGGACGGCCGCATCCACCCGGGACGCATCGAAGAGACCATCGAGGAATCCAAACGCGAACTCGCGCTGGACATCAAGAAAGCCGGTGAAGATGCGCTGTATCAGCTCGGCATCTCCATGGCCGGAATCGATCCTAAACTCATCCAAATCTTAGGACGCCTCAAATACCGCACCAGCTACGGACAGAATGCACTGCAGCACTCGCTCGAAGTGGCGCACCTCTCCGCGCTCATGGGCGAAGAGCTCAAGGCCAATGTCACAGTGTGCAAGAAGGGCGGCTTGTTCCACGATATCGGCAAAGCCGTGGACCACGATCTGCAAGGCGGACATCCGGAACTAGGCTATCAGATCCTGAAGAAGTTCGGCATGCCCGAAGAGATCTGTTACCAATCACTGGGCCATCACGAAGACAAGCCCAAGACGCTCGAAGCCGTGATCGTCAAAGCAGCCGACGCCATCTCGGGCGCACGTCCGGGCGCACGCAAAGACTCGTTTGAAATGTACGTGAAACGTTTGGAAGAGTTGGAAGCTGCAGCTTCGGGTTTCCAGGGCGTGGACAAGGTTTACGCCATCCAAGCCGGCCGCGAAATCCGCGTGTTCGTGAACCCGACCCAGATGGATGACTTCGCTGCGGCGCAATTGGCACGTGAAATCGCCAACAAGCTGGAAGCTGAGCTCAAGTATCCGGGCGAAATCAAAGTGACGCTCATCCGCGAAACCCGCGTGATCGAATACGCAAGATAAAATAGTAGCTAGGGTAAAAAAGCGGGCCGCAAGGTCCGCTTTTCAATAACAAATATTTTCAGGAAGTGGGGATGCGCGAGGAGCATCCCCGAGGAATTTACGCGCGGGCGGCACGCCGTTCGATATCCCTCTCGTGGGAGATTTGCCGGCGGCGAACCAGATCCCACATGTAGGCCTCGCGCTGCTGCGGGTTCATGTCGAGCAGGGCGAGGATATCCATGTCGAGCGATTGGTGGGCTTCATCCTCCCGTACCCACAAGCGGTACCATTGGAGCTTGATTCCCCTGTTCCAGATGAGCCGCTTGGCTTTGCCTGGCAGCTCTTTCAAGTCTTGCCACATGATTTCCCAAAAAGAACGTCGTCGAATGATCACATTTCCCATGACATCCTCCATGTCGTGAGCTTATCTTCCTGAAAATATTCGTTTGAAAGGGCAAAGCTGACGGAACAGATGTTATATGGACTGATTCGGAATGTAAATGACCTTGATGGACGTTCTGCCGTTGGACAAAAAGCAGCCACAAGGCATAATGCTCGCATGAACCAAGCCAAAATACTTTTCTTCGGCGATATCGTGGGCGCGCTCGGACGCAAAGGCGTGATCCAAGCGCTACCTGAACTCAAAGCCGAACTCCAGCCAGACTTCATCATCGCTAACGTGGAGAACCTGTCGCACGGCAGGGGCATCTCTGCCAAGGCGCTGAAAGAACTCGATGCTGCAGGCTGCGACGCTTACACCTCAGGCAACCACGTGTGGCAAAACCAAGTCGGACTCGCCTGCTTCAGCGACGAGCAATGGAAAGACCACCTTGTGCGCCCGGCCAACATCTTCCCTAATTACCCGGGACGCGGCTTTACGGTCATCTCAAAAAACAAAAAATCATTTTTACTCCTGAACTTGGCTGGCCAGCTCTTTATGAAGGAAGAGGCGGAAAAGCCTTTCACTTTTTTTGATCGGACATTCAAAGAACACCACGATTTGCCCATCGTGATCGACCTGCATGCCGAGGCCACGAGCGAAAAAGAGGCGTTTGCGCACTACGTAGACGGACGTGCGGCCGGAGTTTTCGGCACGCACACGCATGTGCCCACGGCTGACGCTAAGATCTTGAGCGGCGGCACCGGCTACATCTCTGATGTGGGACGGTGCGGAGGCCATGACTCGGTGGTCGGATTCGAGAAAAATGCGGCAGTTAAGCGATTTTTAGAGCCTGAAGAAAAGGCTTATGACCCTACTCCGGAAGGCCCAATCGAGGTAGATGGCGTGCTCTTGACCCTGGACCTTGACAGCCGACGCGCCATAAGCCTTGACCAGATACGCAAAATTCTTGATAATTAAGCCTTTTTCGTGTAACCTTTTCGTGTAACCTGAAACATTTAATCAGAAACCTGCGGCTGGCCATGGCGTCTGCCTTAGCGGATGCTCTATGTTCCATGCTCCATGTTTCATGACCATATGAACAAAGCAGATCTTATTTCTTATTTGTCCGAGAAAGTCGGAATCACCAAGAAGCAAGCCGAAGACATGGTCGAGGCTTTCGTCGAAGTGGTGACCAATACGCTCAAAGGCGGCGGCGAAGTCACGATCGCCGGCTTCGGCTCATTCATGGCCAAGACGCGCAAGGGCCGCACAGGCGTGAATCCGCAGAACACCTCGCAGAAGATCGAGATCCCCTCGGTCACGGTGCCCAAGTTCAAGGCTGGCAAGGGCCTCAAGGATGCCTTGAAGCGCATCCAGATGCCGGTTGCGACTCCTCCGACACCGCCCGCGGTTTAAGCAGAATTCAAAAGATGCCCCGCCTCTCACGAGAGGCGGGGTGTTTTTGTGCTAAACTACATTTGATATGCCCAACGAAACCATGTCTTTAGATACCATCTTTGCCCAAGCCGTGGGCTTGAATGCCTCGGATGTGCATCTGGCCGTGGGCGCGCCGCCTATCTTCCGCATCGACGGACAGCTGCAGCGCATCCAGGCTCCGCCGATCGAAGAAGCATCACTGCTGCAGAACTTGGCCAAGATCCTGCGTCCGGAAGCCAACAAACGCTACATCGAAGACAAGTTGGACGTGGATTTTTCCTACGCCCTGCCGACCAAGGAACGCTTCCGCGTGGATGTGTATTGGAAACTGGGACGCCCGGCCGTAGCCGCGCGCTACATCCCGGCGCGCATCCCCTCGTTGGAGGAGCTGGATGTGCCGGATGCGGTTTTCGATTTCGTGGAACTCTCCAATGGAATCGTGCTCGTGACCGGTCCCACAGGTGCGGGCAAATCCAC
>CAIKNB010000019.1 GCA_903828685.1 Candidatus Uhrbacteria bacterium
GACCGCATGGGCGCGGATTTCGATAAGGACGTCGAGTCCATCCGCAACCGTTTGAACAAGAGCGCTTATCCCATCCAGCTCAACATGGGCACCGAGAACAACTTCATCGGCATCATCGACCTCATCACCATGAAGGCTGAAGTCTACAAGGATGAGATGGGTCAGCAGATCGAAGAATCCGAAGTCCCGGCAGCATATCTGGATAAGGCCAAGAAGATGCGCAACGAATTCCTCGAAGCTTTGTCCGAAACCGACGAGGCCTTGATGAACAAATATCTGGCCGGCGAAGAACTCTCCATCGACGAAATCCGCAAAGCTTTGCGCAAGGCCGTGATCAAGCAAGAACTCTTCCCGATTTTGTGTGGCTCGGCGCTCAAGAACAAGGGCGTGCAGTTCATGCTCGACGCGGTCGTGTACTACCTGCCTTCGCCGCTCGAGATTCCGGCCATCAAGGGCTACACTCCAGGCGACGAAAACGACATCCAGGAACGTCCGGCTGACGACAGCAAGCCGTTCGCGGCTTTGGCTTTCAAAGTCGTTTCCGATCCGTTCGTGGGCAAGCTTGTCTATTTCCGCGTGTATTCCGGAAACCTGGCCGCCGGTTCCTACGTCCTCAACACCAAGACCAACGAACGCGAACGCATCTCGCGCATCGTGCGTATGCACGCCAACTCGCGCGAAGACGTGGACCATGTGTACGCCGGCGAAATCGCGGCTGCCGTGGGACTCAAATCCACCTTCACGGGCCACACGCTGTGCGACGAGGATCATCCCATCGTGTTGGAATCCATCACCGTGCCCGAACCGGTCATCGAAATCGCCATCGAACCCAAAACCAAGGCTGACCAGGAAAAGATGGGCGTGGCGCTGCAAAAGCTCGCCGAAGAAGATCCTTCGTTCCGCGTGCGCACCGACGAAGAAACTCTCCAGACCCTCATCGCGGGCATGGGCGAGCTGCATCTGGAAATCATCGTGGATCGCATGAAGCGCGAATTCAAAGTCGAAGCCAACGTGGGCAAGCCCATGGTGTCGTACAAAGAATCGCTCAAGAAGACGGCCGAAGCCGAAGGCAAATTCATCCGCCAGTCAGGCGGCCGCGGACAATACGGTCATTGCTGGTTGCGCGTGGAACCGTTGGAGCGCGGCAAGGGCTATGAGTTCGTGGACGAAATCAAGGGTGGCGTGGTCCCGCGCGAATACATCCAGCCGATCAACAAGGGCGTGCAGGAAGCTATGACGCGCGGCGTGGTCGCGGGTTATCCTCTCGTGGATATCCGGGCTACGGTGTTCGATGGTTCTTACCACGAAGTCGACTCTTCCGAAGCTGCGTTCAAAATCGCCGCCTCCATGGCGTTCCAGGAAGCTTGCCGCAAGGGCGGCGTGGCCATCCTCGAGCCCATCATGAAAGTGGAAGTCGTGACTCCTGAGCAGTACATGGGTGATGTGATCGGCGACCTCAACTCCAAGCGCGGTCAGATCAACGAGATGAGTGAACGCGCCGGCGCCAAGATCATCGACGCATACGTGCCGCTGGCCGAAAGGTTCGGCTATGCCACCACGCTGCGCTCCATGACCCAGGGTCGCGCCTCATACTCCATGGAATTCCACCACTACGCCGAAACCCCGCAGAACATCCAAGCGGGCATCGTGGAAGGCCGGACCAAAAAGCCGGCGAAATAAAAATAATTGTTGGGGCGAGGCATGCCTCGCCCGCACAATTACGAATTTTGTAGGGGCGCGATTCATCGCGCCCCTTTCGTTATGGACGGTTGACGTCAATCTCGGTTTTTGGTAAGCAATCACCAGTCCTTTTGCACACCATTCGCATTCGAAAGGGGAGCGTCATGAAAGACTATAAGGCAGCGGCCGAAAAATATCGTCTGGCTGATAAAGAGGTCATTGCCGCTCAGCTGAAGCAGGCCTGTGAGCTGGCCAGGAACCAACTGCGTGATTTCCTCGACCAGCCGTTGGGCAAAGAAGCCAAGGACATGCTGAGGGCGAGCAAAAAAAGCATCGAATTCGGCCTGACCAAAGGCGCCCACAGCGATATCAAGTATTTCCTCGATGGTTCCGGCACGCATATGTCGTACATGAGGGAAGATGACAGTCCACATACAGAAATTGTAGAGATTTTAGAGGCGGTCACTGTGGCAGTAGAGAATGCTAAATGCGCTCCGGAAAATTTCATGCGTTGGCTCGGCGAAGAGCTCGACAAGATCGCCGACGCCGCGCCCGAGCCGAGCGAGAAACAGGCTTAGGCTCACGCCAGCCGTCATACTTATATCAACGGACCGTCACTCGACGGTCCTGTTTTGTAACTGAAAATGTTTTCTCTGCCACTTTTTCTAGAAAAAGTGGCGCAAAAAGTCGCCAGCTGAATGTCTGCGCCGGTAAATCTAGCTCGCTTGGCTATCCTCGCTTTGATTTTCTTGCGGCGCAGCCATTATGCTGGCACGGCTGTAAACACAACCGATAAAAAGACACATCGTTGCCCGAAGGGGTCTGGGGCCGAGAGTTGAGCGGAGTTCCTGAAATGACAAGCCACATACAAGAAGCGAATTCGAGGCCCCAGCAGTTTTGTGTTACTTTTGCTGCCAAAAGTAACA
>CAIKNB010000020.1 GCA_903828685.1 Candidatus Uhrbacteria bacterium
CTGCACTATCCGCACCGCCGTCTGGCTGGTTGATGGTGCTGCCTGCTGCGCCGCTCGAGCCTGCTTCGCCAGCTGCACCAGAACTTCCGGCGCTTCCAGCTTCGCCACCGTTTCCGCCGCTCGGCGGATTGATGGTCGCTCCGGCAGAACCGGACGATCCACCCGCGCTTGCGCCAGCCTGTCCAGATTCGGGAGCAAAATAGCCTTCGCTATTGTCTCCGCAACCAGCCAACGCCATGACGCTCAAGAAACCAAAAATGAAAAATCCTTTATTCATTGCTCCTCCAATTGTCGAAGTTCATTTCGGGCTTCTGCCCGTTTTTCTTTGTTTTTTGTTTATCCAGCTGGCACCAATGCCAATCCAGATAACGAAACAAGATACCATAAAATGAGCATTTTGTCAAGTCTAGATAGTCTTATTTTATAAGCTAAAAATGTGCTAAGTTAAGCAAAATATTTAAATATCGAAAAAAACTGTAAATTTACAGCTTTATTTAATGGGTCTTAACAAGCCTTGGATTTCTATGGTTTTTTACGCTGAATATCTTGACAACACAGCGAAATATCAGTGCGAAATTTGCTATACTGGATTTACCCGGTTTTTCGTCTTCCGCACTTTAGCCATGTGCCCGATGCATCCATTACCCGAGACCAAACGTAGTTAGAGTAACGCGTAATATACTCTTCATGAGTTGGCTATCCGGTAGGAGCGCTGCTCCGCGCAGCAATGTACTCCGGACGGTAGCCTCGGGGTCAAAGGCGATCGATTGCACCGACACATGGAGGAAAAATTGAAAAACCGTAAATCAGGCTATGCTGAAGATGAAGCAGCGATCAGTTCGCAAGCCTCGCAGCATGGCTCCGACTTGGCACCTGCGCCTCACGGAACGCAACACGTCTCCGCGCGCCGCTGGTTTTTGAGGCCCGTGGCTCATTGCCCTTGCGGGGAAATATAGCCTAGTATGCCTCAACATCCGTCTTCCACCCCGAGTAGTTGTCGACTATCGGGGTGGTTTTTTTATCAAACCAATTTGGATTTATTCACGGGTTTAGCCACGCGCCAAGCGGCATCGAATAACGCGCGAAACAGTATGGCCATCTCTTTGTTCTCCACTAAAAAAGCCAAGGGTTTGTTTTTGACCACATATGCCGCGACTTTATCGTCCACGATATTGATTTCGCCAGTGAAGGGAGAGGTGCCAAATGGTAACTCACGTACTTCCCAGTTACTCAGATCCATCTTAGGCAAAGCAAACCCGGGCTTGAGAGAATAGATGAAACGACCATGCATGCGCCGCGACATGTTCATGCGCTGCGGCTCGTTAATTTTTGAGATACGCAGCGTTCCTGCATCTATGGCCGTGAAACTCAAATACTCGCCATGCGACCGCTGCATGATCTCGCGTACCGCCATCATGCCTTCCTCGCCTTCAAAGAACCTGACCTGCGGCTTATCCTCTACCGCGTTGTACAGCGCCAGGAAATACGGGATGGATTCCTGGAGCTTCTGCTTTTTCTGCTCCAGCATTTCGCGTTCGCGGTTAAGCACGGCCGCGAGCCGGCTCGGCGATTCGGCAGTGAAAAGCATTTTTTTGCCGCGCGTGGATGAAGAGGCTAAACCGCGCTCTTTGAGCGCCTCGATGGTCAAATAGCTAGTGGAACGATTGACGCCCGATTTGCGCGCGATTTCCTGTACGCTGGCTGGTCCCAATTCCAGCATGGCCAGATACACGCCCGCTTCCTTATCCGTCAGTCCGAGCTCCAAGAGCCGAGATGTCGCTTCGGTCATATATTTTGAGCAACTACTTTCCCCCTCCCCACTGCGTGAGCACAGGCAAAGTTTTTTGCGCCGTGGCCTTCCAGGTGTAACGCTGCGCGCGCTCCAACCCGGCTTGCTTGAGTTTTTTCCGCAGCTCCCAGTCCTCGGAAAATTTTTGCATCAAACCCACGAGCTGTTCGGTGTCGCTGGGCGAAAAATACAGCGCCGCGTCGCCTAAAATCTCCGGTAACGAAGCTGCATCCGACGAGATGACCGGGCAGCCGCAGGCCATAGCTTCCACCGGCGGGATGCCGAAGCCCTCGTAGAACGAAGGATGGATCAGCGCTTCAGCCGCGGAAAGCAGGCATGGCTTATCCAGCTCCGGCACATAACCCAGTTCCAGGATATCTGATCTGAACGGCGAGTCGTTGATGGCGCGTTTGATTTCTTCATAGCCGAAACCGGGCGCACCCACCAGCACCAGCTTGTACGGATCGCCCACGCCGCGACGCGTTTTGAACTGCGTGAAGGCTTTGATCAGCGTGACGAAATTTTTCTTGGATTCCAGGCGGCTCACGGAGATGAAGAACGGCTGCGAGATGCGGTAGCGGCGCAAACGCTCTTCGACTTCGGCTGCGTCGGCCACCGGATGATACACATTGTGGTCCACGCCTAAATATGTGATGGCGATCTTAGCCGGGTCGATGCCGTACGCCTCGGCCATGTCGCGTCCCGAAAATTCCGAAACCGTGATGATGCGCTCGGCTTTTTTCTTGATCTCTTTCATGGCGCGCTCGTGGATCGTGACCTGACGCTGTTTGTAGACTTTAGGCAAATGATGGAAACCCACGTCATGCACCGTGACCACGCTGTGTTTGGGCAAGATGCGCGGCAGCGTGCTGCCCGGCAGCCACAGCACATCCACCGGATGCTTGTGCAAATCCCAAGACAAGCGCGCCTGCGTCCAGC
>CAIKNB010000021.1 GCA_903828685.1 Candidatus Uhrbacteria bacterium
AAGAAAACATGTAACAGATTCCCCGATTAAATCGGGGAATGACAGGTAGGAAGCGGCTGGTGATTTTGGCGCAAGCTAAGCGCCACGCCCCTACTTTAATAATATTTTGTTTGAGGTAAGGTGTTGGCCGCACCTTACAAGGAAGATTCCGGACGCCAGCTTTCGAAATGACGCGCGGCAATGATACAAACAAGCACTCGCTAGCAAAGGGGGCTAACATGCCATTGACTAAAAAGCAGACTCTCGCCCTGGCACTGTTCGACATCGGAGCCATCAAGTTCGGCGCATTCAAACTCAAGCTGCACGAAAAAAATCCGGATGCGCCGCTTTCGCCCATCTATCTCAACTTGCGCACGCCGGATAATCCCAAACCCGGAACGCTGGACGAAGACGCGGTTACGTTGATCGCTGGCGAACTTTATACGCTGGCGTCATTGCACGATCTGGCATATACACTGGTGGCCGGAGTACCGAATGCCGGTGATCCGCTGGCCCTGGCGTTTTGCCGCAAAGCCGCCAGTCGCGGACGCAGTGTTGAATATATCGCACTGCACAAGCATGAGGGGCCGGAGGGCAGGTTGATTACCGGCATGAAGCAAGGCCGCTTTGCGGCTGGCGAAACCGTCCTTTTGATCGACGACCTGATCACTAAAGCCGATTCCAAACTCGAAGCCATTAAAGCGCTCGAGAGTGTCGGCCTGGGGGTCAAAAACGTGGTGGTCCTGGTGGACCGCGAACAGGGGGGCGAAAAGCAGCTGCGTGACGCCGGATACGCGCTCCACTCGGTATTCGGCTTGAAGCAGCTCTTGAACTTTTATGTCTTGGACGAAAAGATCACGGCCGACAAACGCGACGAGGTTCTCGCCTACCTGCGCGACAACTCGTAACGTACGGACGCAAGTCATGCGTCCCGGGCGCGCAGTCTGCGCCCCTACTCGAACACCGCCCTGGGTCACTTGACTCCGGGGCGGTTTTATTATAGGCTTCCCGCATTAAAACTAACGTGGGAGGTCTCCTATGCTTAGGCTACGGGGACCGACCGAACCACTACGTATGCCGCGTTCCAAACGCTACACCGAGCTCAAGAAGCTCATCGAGCCCAAAAAGCTCTACACCCCAGCCGAAGCCATAGATCTGGCCAAAAAAACAGCTAAGACCAAGTTCGACGGATCCTTAGAAGTCCATGTCCGTCTGGGTATTGATTTGAAGAAAAGCGACCAACAGCTGCGCGCCACCATCGTGTTGCCCCACTCCACGGGCAAGACCAAACGCGTGGCCGCCTTCGTTCCGGCGACCAAGGAAAAGGAAGCTAAGGATGCAGGAGCCGAAATCGTTGGCGCCGAAGAGTTGATCGAACAAATCGCCAAGACCGGCAAGATCGACTTTGACGTAGCCGTGGCCACGCCCGACATGATGGCCAAGCTCGCCAAGGTGGCCAAGATTCTGGGCCCCAAAGGCATCATGCCTAACCCCAAGACCGAAACCGTAGGCCCCAACGTCAAAAAGATGGTGGAAGAACTCAAGCGCGGCAAAGTCACGCTCAAGAACGACGCCACCGGCAACCTGCATCAGGCCATCGGCAGGGTCTCGCTCGAGAGCAAAGACCTGCTGGACAACCTGGACGCCGTGCTGCAAGCCGTAAAAAAGAACAAACCGGCCAGCGCCAAGGGCGTGTACATCAAGAACGTGGTGCTGACCACGACCATGGGCCCGGGCATCAAAGTCGATATCTCAGCCGTATAATCAAAAAGGCGCCAAGCGCCAAAAGGCGGACCGCGAGGTCCGTCTTTTTGGTACTTGCATATACACTGCCCGACCGCTAACGTTTAGCGTGATTTTATGTCCAAACTCATTCTCGGTTTTTCCGGCATGCCTGGAGCCGGAAAAGGCACAGCCACAAAATACATCCAAGACCGGTACGGAGCCTCCATGTTCCGCTTCAGCACCGTCTTGTCAGACTGCGTGAAGCGCATATCCTTGCCTGCTTCGCGCGAGAACCTGATCAAGATGTCCGAAGCTCTGCGCAAATATTTCGGCGAGGACATCCTGGCTTATGTGGTGGAAAAGGATGCGGTGGGTGACGACTCGGACATCGTGGCCATAGATGGCATCCGACGCTTGCAGGATTTAGCCGCCTTGGAACCCATCCCCTACTTCAAACTGATTGCCATCACGGCTCCGCCCGAAGTCCGCTTCAAACGTTTGACCGGCCGCGGCGAACACGAGAATGAGACCGAGATGACTTGGGAACAGTTCATGAAAGAGGAACAGGCCTCGACCGAAGTAACCATCCCGCCGGTTCTCGCTCGCGCCACGGAAACCGTGGACAACTCCGGAGACTTGGCATCGTTGCAGGCGCAGCTTGATGCTCTCATGGCCAAGTACGACAAACAACCCAAAGTATGAAAGTTCGCATCACGCGGCTGCGGCCTGACGTCGAAGTCCCGATTTACAAAACCGAAGGCGCGGCCGGATTCGATTTGGCGGCTGCCGAGGCCGTAACCATTCAGCCGAAACAAGCGCTCCCCGTGCCCACCGGTCTCGTCATCGCCGTGCCGTCTGGCCACGTATTGTTTTTGACCGCGCGCTCCAGTTTATTTTTGAAAAAAGGTCTGCAGCTCGCCAACGGCATCGGCACCATCGACAGCGACTATCGCGGACCGACTGACGAACTAAAAATCATCATCCGCAATCCCGGCGACGCTCCGATCTCCATCGAAAAAGCCGAACGCCTGGTCAACGGGATAATCCTGCCCTTCGTGCGCGCGGAATTCGAGGAAGGAGCTGCTGATGCGCCTGACCGCGGCGGTCTGGGTTCCACAGGCGGCTACGCTCAAAAGTGATTTGACTTAATGATAGCTAATCCATAAGATTCGTCCGCACATTTCTAAAAGAAAGAGAGACAGCATATGCAAGCATATCTCGATATCGTCCGTCACATCCTGGAAAAAGGCGAACGAAAAGAAAACCGCACGGGAGTCGATGCGATAACCGTGGCCGGCATCATGTTTGAGCATGATATGGCCAAGGGGTTCCCGCTCATCACCACCAAAAAGATGCCCTTCAAGACACTCCGAGTCGAGCTGGAGTTCTTCATCAAAGGCCTCACCGACAAACAATGGCTGCAGGAACGCCGTTGTTCGATTTGGGACGAATGGGCCAATCCCACCAAGGCGCCGTATGGGCATGATGAGGAATCCAAAAAGCACATGCGCGAACAACGCGATCTTGGATCGGTATACGGTTTCCAGTGGCGGCACTTCGATGCGCCCTATGACAACTGGGACACGAATTACACGGATCAAGGTATCGATCAACTTCGCATCGTTGTGGACCGCCTCAAGAGCAATCCCAACGACCGAAGGATGATCGTTACTGCCTGGAATCCCAAGGCACTCTCGCAACAAGCTCTGCCGCCGTGCCATTACAGCTTCCAGGTCACGGTCATAAACAGCAAGCTGAACCTGCTGTGGAACCAGCGTTCGGTGGACACCATGCTCGGACTTCCCTTCAACATCGCGAGCTACGCTTTACTTTTGCACCTCCTCGCCAAAGAAAGCGGATTGGTTGAGGGCAAACTTATCGGATTCCTTGCGGATACGCACATTTATGTGAACCACGTTGAGGGCGCCAAAATGCAACTCGCGCGCGCGCCTCGGGCTTTACCGCGCATTATCACCGAGCCATTCACTTCGATTTTCGACTGGACCGGCGATCACACGCGCCTGGAAGGATACGAGCCTCATGACAAAATCGAATTCCCCATCGCGGTTTAACATGGTCAACATCATCGTAGCGGTTGCAGACAACTGGTGCATCGGTAAAAACGGTGCCCTGCCTTGGCGCATTCCTGAGGACATGAAGCGCTTCAAGGAATTGACCTCTGGCCATCCGGTCATCATGGGACGCAAAACCTGGGAATCGCTGCCCGAGGAGTTCCGACCTCTGCCCAATCGCACCAATATCGTGGTGACGCGCCAGTCCGATTATCATCTGCCAACCGGAGTGGAACTGGCCGTATCGTTGGAGCAGGCATTGACCAACCATGAACGTGAGGATGTGTTCGTCATAGGCGGAGCCCAGATTTACGCTGCGGCCCTGCCGCTAGCGCAGCATCTCTACGTCACCCATGTTGCCAAGACCGTGGACGGGGATGCTTTTTTCCCCGCCATCGATCCGACGGTCTGGCACCTCGCGGCTGCGGAACAGCGCGACGGATATTCCTTCAACATCTACGACCGTACGGTTAGAGTATAATCGAGTTATGCAAGGAAAATTCATCGTCATCGACGGCACCGATGGCTCGGGCAAAACCGTCCAGGCCAATCGGCTCATCGAGCGGCTGCGTGCGCAAGGACGCGAAGCCCAGCTTTGGGATTTTCCGCAATACGGCAAACCCTCGGCGTACTTCGTAGAAAAATACCTGCATGGCGATTACGGCGGCGTGAACGAGGTCGGCCCCAAAGCCGCTTCCATATTCTTCGCCCTGGATCGCTACGACGCAGCTGCGCGCATGCGCGAGGCGCTGGCTGCCGGTACGGTTCTGATCTCCAACCGCTATGTCTCGGCCAATAAGGGACACCA
Organism: Candidatus Uhrbacteria bacterium; assembly: GCA_903828685.1. Classification (GTDB taxonomy): domain Bacteria; phylum Patescibacteriota; class Patescibacteriia; order 2-12-FULL-60-25; family 2-12-FULL-60-25; genus CAIKNB01. The sequence continues at coordinate 4,585 of CAIKNB010000021.1, forward strand.
GATGGGCAAGATCACAGAGCCATCGGCGCAAGAAGAATTCTTACGCTGGCTCAACGAGCTGGAATACGGCACACTGGGCATCCCCAAACCTGACTTGACGGTACTGCTCCACGTCACGGCGGAAATCGGCTTTGAACTTTCGCGCTCGCGCGACGGCTCCAAAACCGACATCCACCAGGCCGACATCGAGCATCTGCGCGCGGCCGAACGCGCCTACCTGCGCTTGCCGGAAATCGATACGGCCGAAAATTGGCAGGCCGTGGAATGCGTTGAGGACGGAAAGCTCCTGCCTATCGACGCAATCCATGAACGCCTCTGGGCGCTGGTCTCTCCCCTGCTCTGAAACCAGGCGGTCCGTCCGGACCGCCTTTTGTATTCCATAAAGGCTTGACCGCCAGGCCAAAACATGGAATATTTCCCTGGGTCTTCCGATCTTTTTACGCTTCACAACCCCGGAGGCAGCTTCGCAATGCAAGGTGACCAAACAAGCAGCTCCATCAACATAAAAATCCTCGAAGAGCCCGCCAAGGGCAATGAGTACAAATGGGTAGCGCGGGCCATCATCGACAACCTGCACAGCGGCATCGGCATGCATCAGAACAAACAAAGCGCCATTATGTTGGCCAAGAAGAATGCGCTGGATGAAAGCTTGGGTCGACGCGCAGTGCTTATGCCGAAGACTTTTTCGAAGGCGGATAAGCTTGCTGAGGTGCCTGCGATCATGACGTCGCATGCCACTTCTTCAACCGCAGAAGCACACCCGTCCAACCAACGGAGCGCCGCGACTTCCAATGCGCCAGGCATCTTAAAGCTCATTGGACAGTTGGGGCACGAACGTGGAGAAAAAGCCGAGGAGCTTGTCTTCAATGCTTTCGCAGGAATGGTTCCCGATGCGCCGAGCTGGTTCGTGAGGCTCGAACGAGCCACGCCTGAACAGGACCGGCGCGGAATCGATGCCATTGTGGTAACTAACGATCTGGGAGAGCTCTTTATCCAGATCAAAAGCTCTTTGGCCGGATTCATGCGCTTCCTGGATGGGCGTCCGCAGGCCAACATCAGCTGCATTGTCGTGACCGTTGCCCACACGGATAAGGAAATCCGCCAAAATGTCTACGCTGCGGCTTCGGCACTGCGGCGCAACAAGCGGCACAAGCTCGAAGACTGAACATAAAAAGACGGTCCACGCTCACTCTGGACCGTCTCTTTTTTTAGCGATTATTTCCTGAACACCATCGCCAATTCGTTGATGAGCATCCTCTCGGTCGTGGAACCGGGTTTGTAGACATCGAAGTGCAACGGGACTTCGAGATATGGGATGCCGGCTTTGTTGAGTTCGAGTTGCAACGAATTCACATCCACTTTGTAGGTGCCAGGAACTGCCTGATGGCCGGGCGGCGGATCATAATCCTCCTGCGCAAAGACGTGGATAGCAATACCGCCTGCACCCAAAGCGTCGTAAGAATTCTTGAGTACCGAGAGCTGCTTGGACGGTTCCACAAAACGGATGAGCACATCACCATAGATGACGTCGTACGGGACATCAGGCAATGGCAGCGTGGCATCATGCTGGATCACGCCAGCGGCGCCAGCCAGATGCTCCACGACCACGTCCGCAGTCGTGAGCTGCACAGGTTTGCCCAAGATGGATGAAAAGATGCGCCGGTGCTGATCGACGAAGCGGATATCGGCACAACCCAGAACCATGACGCGCAGCTCAGGCGCCGTCGGCACCTGATAGCCCACGGAGGCGAAAATCTGACGCAAGCCGGTTTCCTTGACCTGGACCTTGCTTATGGCCTCGGCGTCGCTCATTTTGACGTATCTTTGGTGGTATTCGCTCAACATACGGGTCAATGATAGCATCTACGCCGCCTGAATCGCCACTTGGCCGTGGATTTGCTATGCTTTACCCGATTCTAAAGCCTAAAATCATCCTTATATGCCCAAACCTTTAGCCGGCGCCTGGTCGCTCATCGCGGACACCTGGAAGTTCTTCCTCGACACCTGGAACCAAACCACCAAGATCTCGATCTGGTTTTTATATTTCGGCTTGGCGGATTTCGCTTGCAATGTGGGCGTAAAATTTTTTCCCCCGCTTGCCTGGCTGCTGCTGCTGCTCGATCTGGCATTCGCGGTAGTGAGTCTGTGGGTCAGCCTGCGCCTCATGCTCGTCATGCTTAAATTGGAACAGGGCCAAACTCCGTCAGATGCGCAGGGTGACGCGGACAAGGCCTGGAAGTTGATTTGGCCTCTGGCGCTGGTCGCGATTTTCCAGACCCTGATAATGTTCGGCTGTTTTCTGCTCTTCATCGTCCCCGGCATCTACTTTGCCATCGTCTTATCGTTCAGCCAGATCTGCCTGGTGGACCAGGATAAGCGCGGCATGCAGGCCTTGGCTGCTTCGCGCGACCTGGTGCGCGGCCGTTGGTGGGCCGTGTTGTGGCGCGAACTGGCCGGCATGCTGTTTTTCGGCATAGGTTTGCTCGCGCTCCTGCTCTTGATCTTCATGCTTCTCGGTTTGGTCACCGGCCAGGCGCGCATGCTCATGTTTTTGCAGTCGCCAACGCCTGACCCGCTGTTCAGCGGCACGACTGATTTGATCCAGTCCATGCTGCAGGCAGCCTTCATCCCGCTGTTCCTCGGCTTCAACATCAAACTTTACCGCTTGCTGCAAAAAACAAAGAACGCCTAACCCGTATGCGCCTACTCCCCATCATCGGACTGGAAGTCCATGCCCAACTCAAAACCGCTTCCAAGATGTTCTGCACCTGCGCCAATGTAGGTGATGCTGCGCCGCCCAATACTGCCATCTGCCCGGTGTGTACGGGCCAGCCCGGAGCTTTGCCCGCGCTGAATGCCGAGGCTTTGCGCCTGGGCGTACTTACAGGACTCGGGCTCGACTGCGTCATCCCGGACAAATCAGCTTTTGACCGCAAGAATTATTTTTATCCCGACTTGCCCAAAGGCTATCAGATTTCGCAATACTACTTGCCGATCGCCACGGGCGGAAAAATCGAACTCGACGTACCCGAAGGCAAAGAACCGCGCCAGCACATCACGGTCGGCATCACGCGCGCGCATCTCGAGGAAGACGCAGCCAAGAATTTCCATGCCGGCGGCGCGGACAATGCCACTTACGTGGACTACAACCGCTCCAGCACACCCCTGCTTGAGGTCGTAAGCGAACCGGATATGCGTTCGCCGCAGGAAGCCAAAGCCTATCTGCAGGAACTACGTTCCATCCTGCGCACGCTGGGCGCTTCGGACGCGGACATGGAAAAGGGCCAGATGCGTTGCGACGCCAACATCTCGCTCCTGCCCATCGATGACAATGATTTGCCGCTGCAGCACGATTTGAATCCCAAGGTGGAGGTCAAGAATCTGAATTCTTTTCGCGCCGTGGAGCGCGCCCTGACCTACGAAATCGAACGCCAAACCAAGCTGCTCCAAGCTGGACAGACGCCCGAGCATGCCACGCGCGGCTGGGACGAAGACAAAGGCCAAACCTTCGAGCAGCGCTCCAAAGAATCGTCAGCTGATTACCGCTACTTTCCCGAACCTGATTTGCCGCCGCAAGACCTGGTGGCTCTACGCGAAGAGCTTAAGCTGAAACTGCCCGAACTGCCGGCGCAAAAGCGCCAGCGGCTTCAGGCGGAATGGGGCTTTTCCGCCTCTGACATCGCGTTTTTAGTGGCTAACCAAGGCTGGGCCGATTACGCGGAAGAAGTCATGGGAGAGCTGGGCGGCTGGCTCGAAGCTACGGATAAGTCAAAAAAATCCGCTGGCGAGATTCTGGAAGAACGCAAAAATAAACTGGCCAAGCTCGCGGGCGGCTGGCTCACTTCGCGCCTGGCCGGGCTCATGGCGGAACGCAATCTGGGGATCGAAGATCTCAAAATCGATGCGGAAAATTTTGCGGAATTCCTGCAGCTCGTGGATTCGGGCAAAATCAACAGCACCAATGCGCAAAAACTTTTAGCCTTGATGCTCGAAAAAGGCGCTGATCCCTCGCATCTCATGGAAGAACACGACTTGGGCCAGAACATGAACGAACACCAGCTCAAAGAAACCGTGCAGCGCATCGTGGCCGAGAATCCGGATAAGGTCGCGCAAATCAAAGCCGGCAAAGTCGCGGTGCTTAAATGGTTTGTGGGCGCGGTAATGAAAGCCACGGAAGGCAAAGCCAATCCGACCACTACCGAAGAAATGGTAAAAAAAGAAATCGGGGAATAAAGAGACGCCCGCCTCTTTGCTCTCGGCTCAGGGTTTAGGCTGGCGTCAGCAACATGAAAGAAGATGCCTCGCTGCCCTAAGGGGTCTGGGGCCGAGAGTTGAGCGGAGTTCTTGAAATGACAAGCCGCGTACAAGAAACGAATTCGATGCCCCAGCAGTTTTGTGTTACTTTTGCTGCCAAAAGTAACAGGGAATAATCTAGAAAAAGTGGCAGAGAAAACATCTTAATAGAAGTGGCAAGGAAATAGCTAGCTGCACAATCCCGGACCTATGCCCAGCCATTGGCTCACACGGCCCACGGCTTCGTCGGCATTCTTGCACCACACAATGCGCTTATCGCGTTTGAACCAGGTTTCCTGGCGCTTGGCATAACGATGTACCGATTGTTTGATCATTTCCAATGCGCGTTCCAGCGGCTCTTCGCCTTTGATGTATTTGAACAGTTCGCGGTAGCCGATCGAGGTCATGGCCGGCGCGGTTTCCGGTATGCCACGCGCTTGCGCTTCACGGATCTCATCCGGCCAACCCTCCTCTATCATGCGGTCGATGGAATCGTCGATGCGCTTATACAACTCCTGGCGCGGCCACATTACTCCGACCTGAAACGCATCCAAGAGCGGCTTGCCGAGCTTCTTTTGCTGGGTGAACGGTTTGCCCGTGAAAGTCGCGACTTCCAATGCGCGGATCACACGGCGCGGATTCTTGAGGTCCACGGCTTGGGCCGCGTCCGGATCCAAACCCAACAATAGTTTCACCAATTCGGACAAAGGTTTCTTTTCGAATGCCTGGCGCAATGCTGGCTGCGGTTCGATGCGCGGAAATTGCAGATTGTCCACCAAGGATTTGACGTACAAACCAGTGCCGCCGACTACGATGGGCAGATGCCCGCGCGCGGACACGCCTCTGATGGCCACCAATGCCTTTTCGCGCCACTCTGCCACGGTAAAGGTCTCGACCGGATCCAAAAAATCCATGAGGTAATGCGGGACGCCGTCCACCAAAAAAGTGCGATGCTGCTGGTACTTGCCGCGTTTGCCTTTGGGCTTGCCCGTGCCGATGTCAAAACCTTTATAGATCTGACGCGAATCCGCGTTGATGACCTCGCCGTTGCAAGCTTTGGCCAATCGCAATCCCACTTCGGTCTTGCCCGAAGACGTAGGCCCAACCACGAAAATCGCGCGGGGCAGCGGTTTTGTTCTGCGTGTAGCTTCGGCTGGTGCGGCCATAGGTGGTTCCTCCGATGCCCTCATGATAGCAACTGGCCCTGCAACTGCCATGTCAGGGCGCGCAAAATTCTGACCGGCACATGCTTTCCAACCAGGCTGTTATCCGAACACGGGAAAGTGGTGTATTTCATCTCCCGCGAGTTACCCGAGGCTGTGCCGTCCGCGATTTTTTCAACCATCACGTTTACAACCTTATCCACATACGCTTGGTTCTTGCGCAGCGCTGTCTCTTCCATCAGCTGCTGCAGCACGTCCCAGCGTCGGCGTTTTTCCTCGCGCGTCACGTCGTCCGCAAAGAGCTTGCAGGCCAATGTCCCGGTGCGCGTGCTGTATTGCGCCGTATATGAGATATCAAAATCGCATTCTCGGTATAACGACACAGTATCTGCGAATTGCTCCGCTGTCTCACCGCAAAAACCCACGATGATATCCGTACCCAACGCCATGTCCGGACGCTTGGCTTTGATCTTGCGGATGGTTTCCAGATACTGCGCACGCGAATATTTGCGATTCATGCGCCGCAGCACTTCGTCGTTGCCGGCTTGCACGGGCAGATGCAGATAATTCACTTGCTTGGGCAAAGTCAGC